>JAMWDE010000177.1 GCA_023818905.1 Candidatus Omnitrophota bacterium
GATAAATTCAACAAGTACAAAAGGCGTGGGATGCGTCTTGGTACAGGTGAATTCACTGATTCTCTAGCGTTAGATCATATAACTGGTTTTTCTATAGAGATTGTGAATTTTTTCAGAAAACATTTAGATACAATCTTTGAATTTAAAACCAAAAGCGCCACAATAGAAAATATTATAAAATTAAAACCAAGCAGTAACATTGTAGTATCTTGGTCGATTAGCCCCCAGAGAATAATTGATGAGAATGAATATTATAGCGCCTCGCTTACGGAAAGAATAAATGCTGCCGTAAGATGCATAAGAGCAGGTTACCGCGTGGGTTTTCATTTTGACCCTGTAATATACTATCCCTATTGGCAGGATGACTACACTGAACTGGTTGAGATTCTATTTGATAAAGTAAAACCATGTCATATCGCCTGGGTAAGTATAGGAACTCTGAGATTTTCACCTGAACTAAAACCTATCATTGAGAAGCGTTTTCCGAAAAATAAAATTTTAGATGAGGAACTCCTCTTGGGTTTTGATAATAAGTTGCATTATGTATATCCAGTAAGGTATAATATATACAGATTTATGATAGATATTCTGCACAAGCATTCTAAAAAGATTAAGATATATCTGTGCATGGAAGAACCAAAGATGTGGCAAGACTTAAAATTAACTATGCCTGTTTTTGCTTGAGGTATTAATTATGAATAAAAATAAAGAATACGGTTTTACTCTTATGGAGATACTTATTGTTATTGTAGTGATAGGAATTCTAACATCCATAACCTTTGTACAGTACTCTAAAGCAATTGAAAAATCACGCTCTATAGAAGCAAAGCTCACTTTAGCCAGAATCCGTCTTGCACAAAGGTCATACTTTATACAGAATGGTAGATATACAGATGTCTGGAGCGATTTAGATATAGAATTACCTGCGGCTGATAACTGCGTTAGTACCCATTATTTTAAATACTCTATCAATCAGAATTTTGCTACTGCTACCAGATGCACAGCAGGAATTGGTAAGCAACCTTCTGGACCAAATTATTTTATAACCTTAGATTACGATACTGGTAATTTTGGCGGGACACCAGGATACTATTAATTTTATCTTAACCGGGAGGGGATATGCGAAATAGAAGAAGACGAATTATAATAGAGGTAAAATTGGCCTTACGTTTCTTTTATCTTTCTTTTATCTATGCATTGATATTTATCCTAATCAACTTCTACGCAATGTGGTGTTTGATTAGAGAGATACACCATATTCTACCAGAATTACTTACCTTAAAGGTAAATTTTATTATTTCTCAATTGAGTGTATTGGGTGTTCTGTTTGTGCTCTTATTAACTTTGATGAGCGCTCTGCATCGCAGTCTGGGGCCTATACCACGTATGGAAAGTATCCTTGAGAAGATTCTGCAAGGAGATTACTCTTTAAGGATAACTATACGTAAGAAAGACTTCTTACAATCGTTTGTAGAGAAATTAAATAAGGTTTTGGATTTATTAGAAACCAAAGCAAAAAATAAATTATGAAATCCTACACACAGTATCTCTGGTTTAATACTAAAAATCGCCAAGAGATAATCAATATTACTGCCCAGGTTGAAGAGGCAGTAAAGAAAAGTGGAGTTAAAGAGGGACTGTGCTTAGTAAACGCAATGCATATTACCTCAAGTGTATTTATCAATGATGATGAGGGTGGTCTACATCACGATTTTTTGGAGTGGTTAGAAAAATTGGCTCCTTACAGTAAAAACAAATACAGGCATAATCTGACCGGTGAGGATAACGGAGATGCACATTTGAAGAGAACCATTATGGGCAGGGCAGTAGTGGTGGCTATAACACAGGGTAGACTTGATTTTGGTCCCTGGGAACAGATCTTTTACGGCGAGTTCGATGGACAGAGGAAAAAGAGGGTCCTGATTAAAATTATTGGCGAATAACAGAGGTAGAGACAATGTTTATTATAATCATAGCGCTTGGATTGCTTGCTGTTCTTATGGTGGCATTTGCCTTTTTGCCATCCGAATCTAAAAAGCAAACTTCCTCCAGAAATAAGCAAGACAAGCAAAATGATATCAAACCGCAGATTGATATGCAGGCCTTAAAGATAAAAGACCTAGAATTACAGATAAATTCCCTTAAGGAGGAATTAGAAAAAAGTAAATCCGAATTACAAAAAGCGCAAAATGAGCTGAACGATGCTAGAACCAGAGAGTCTGAATTAAAAATACAGATAGAGAAATTAAAAGAATGGGATGTTCGAGAACAGGCAGAAGTAGAAAAAGACAAAAAAGAAGTAGCAAGTATTAAAGAGCAACTCCTTCTTAAACAACAAGAGATGGAAAAGGATTTTGCCCAGAATGTGAATTTAAATAAAGAGTTGAGAGAAAAGACGGAAAGACTTTCCATTTTAGAAAAAGAAAAGCAAGAGATGTCCAATAGGATTGGTGAGTTAGAGTCTCAGGTTGATACATTGAAAAAGGAACTTGAAGAAAAGACTGCAACCTTAGCAGAAATAAAATTAAAAGAACAGGACAGCGAATGGGTTTCCAAACAGCAATTCCTTGAACTCAAAAAAAAGCTTAAGATAAAAGAACTGGAGATAAGAAAATTACAGGAGCGTCTAAACGAGACACCGCAAGTTAAAGCCCTAATCAATATTCCAGAAGAAGAGATGGGATTAGAGATTCAGTCTACGGTTCAACCACAGACTCAGACAGAGAACAGCGAACAG
>JAMWDE010000178.1 GCA_023818905.1 Candidatus Omnitrophota bacterium
TCTTCGTCTTGCGCCTCTTCAGCCATTGGGAAATCACCTCTTTTATAACCTAAATCTTTATAGACATCCTGAAGATGCAGACACAACGGATAATAAGTAGCATAAGCAATATTATTTTCTTTAAGTTTTTGCTGGACTTTATCTCGTTTATTATCCTTTATCCTGATAGTATAGTAATTAAATACGTGCTTTATGCCAGAAAAAGCAACTGGAGTAACTATGCTTTCTATATTAGACAAGAGTTCATTGTACAGTTTGGCATTCTGGATTCTTTGGTTTATCCATTTGTCTATATATTTAAGTTTTATCCTTAATACAACTGCCTGCAAGGTATCTAAACGGCTGTTAAATCCATGCATTGCATAATAGTATTTAGTAATTGAACCGTGATTGCGTAAACATCTCAACCTTTGTGCGATTTCTTCATTATTGGTAACTACCATCCCGCCGTCTCCATAGCAACCTAGATTCTTACCAGGGAAAAAACTGAAACATCCGCAATCAGCAAATGAACCTGTCTTTTTGCCTTTATACTCTGCGCCAAAACTTTGGGCGCAATCCTCAATAACTTTTAAATTATATTTTCTGGCTAATGTCAAAATTCCATCCATATCACAAGGTAAGCCATAAAGATGTACCGGAATTATCGCCTTTGTGCGCTTGGTAATCTTTTTCTCAATTTCCGTTACATCGATATTATAGGTTTTATAATCAATGTCGCAAAAAATCGGCTTTGCGCCTACCCTAACCACTGCTTCTGCGGTGGCAATAAAGGTAAAAGGAGTGGTGATCACCTCATCGTCTTTACCTATCCCCAAAGCAAGTAAGGATAAAACCAGGGCATCAGTTCCTGAAGCAACGCCAACAGCATACCTTATACCAATATACCTGGCAATCTCTTCTTCTAATAAACTAACTTGTTTACCTAAAATAAAGTTAGTCTCACTGATAACTTCTTTCAACCCAGAATCTATCTCATCTCTGATGCCTTCATATTGGATTTTTAAATCAGTTAAAGGAATAATCATTTTATCTTCTCAACTATATCTTTCTTTTTACGATATTCTTTCTTGCAAGCCTTACATATCGCCTTTGAGGTTTTAAATTCTAAATTTACCCCACATTCACACATCCAGCCTTGAATTCTGGCGGGATTCCCATAGACAAGGGCGTAATCAGGAACCTCTTTTGTAACTACTGCGCCTGCTCCTACAAAACAGTATTTACCTAGGTTGTTTCCACAGATGATAGTGGCATTTGCACCAATAGTTGCACCTTTTTTAACCAGAGTGGTTCTTAATTGACTCATACGCGGAATCTCGCTTCTGGGATTAAAAACATTAGTAAATACGCAGGACGGTCCGCAGAAAACATTATCTTCCAGGGTTACGCCTTCATAAATAGAAACATTGTTTTGAATCTTACAACCATCTCCTACTGAAACATTTGGACCAATCATCACATTTTGGCCAATCTTACAATTTTTACCAATGGATGAACCTTTTAATATATGGGAAAAATGCCAAATCTGTGTTCCTTCTCCTATCCTTACATCCTCATCAATAAAGGAAGTGGGGTGCAAGAAGTATCTGTTTATTGTACCGAAAGAAATAGGTACGCCTTTCCCCTTGTTTTCAAGTGATTCCTGACAGCTCTGAAGTACCTTCAATACCTTCAGTCCTTCATTAACGTCAGTCTTAGGAGTAATATTGGCAGAGATGCAATCAATAAAATGTTGACACTCTGCTTTGAGTGGCTCTATCCATTCAATCTTGACTGTTTCTCTTTCTGCCTTTTGAGCAACGGGCAGGCGTTTCTGCCATTCAATCTTATGCGGATAAAGAAACAATTTTTCTTCAGATAGATCATCAAAAACTGCCATTTTTTTATTACCTACCACCACTAATTTTTGTTCTTTAAAGGGATGTAACCAAGAAACAAAGATATGTGCCTTTACGCCACTCAAAAAATCTAAAATAGTCAAGGTGGTATCGTATATGCCTGATTGTAAGTAAAACCCCCCAAAGCAATTAAGCTGTCTGGGCAATTCGTTTAATAGCATCAGAATTACCGAGATATCATGAGGAGCAAAGCTCCATAAGATATTTTCCTCTTTGCGTAATTTTCCTATATTAAGACGGTTTGAATATATATATTCAATACGACCTAATTCTCCATTGTCAATCAACTCTTTAAGTTTAATTATAGCAGGATGGTAACAGAGTATATGCCCCACCATCAATATTTTTTTTGACTCTTTTGTGAGTTGAAGCAAATCTTCTCCTTCACTTATATTCATTGCTAAAGGCTTTTCTACAAAAACGTGCTTCCCTGCTATTAAGGCCTGCCTTACTAACTCGTAATGTGTTACTGCCGGTGTGGCTATTACTATTGCATCTATATTTTTATTATTAAGGACCGCCCGAAAGGTTTTGACTATTTCTATATCGGGATACTCTTGCGCATATTCTCTTAATTTGGATTCATCCTCGTCACATACAGCTTTTAATACACCTAACTCTTTGAACACCCTAATCAAATTCTTCCCCCAATAACCTGCTCCGATTATTCCTACGTTAACCATATGCCATCCTCTGTTAAATTAAATTTTAAAAAATAATATTATCATAATTTGAACCTTTAAACAAGAGGTTTTTGTGTAGGTGTTGTTGCAACATAAAAATGTCATCTTTTTTGCAAAATAGAAATGTCACCTTTTAAGAATTCTTTTAAAGA
>JAMWDE010000004.1:0-5547 GCA_023818905.1 Candidatus Omnitrophota bacterium
AGTTATTCCTTAAAATAGGTGTCTCTACTCTTATAGCGTGAGATGACTACTAATCTGGCACAAGAGGTAGCCTGGTCTGGTTTGGAATAAAGTCATACAATATATTAAAAAATGAGCATTATATATGAAGCATTAAAAAAGGTTGAACCAAAAGTTCAAAATTCAAATAAGACAAATTCAAATTACAGAAAGGACAAACCGTTTAGCTTAAGGTATACTGTGCTATATATACTTACACTCTGTCTGGGCATTTCTGTAGCGGCCACCTTGTCTTTTTTGTTTACCCATTCCTTGGAGAAGACAACTACAATAAAAAAATATAACCATATACATATAGATAGACCACCAGCAACATCCCCTATTATAACTACCAATGCACCTATTCTTTTGGAATCTCAATCGGAATCAAAACAGAAAATTATAAACACCATTAAACCATCATTAGTCTTGAATGGGATTTTCTTTTCTGAAAATGAAGGTTACGCGTTGATAAACAATAAGATTTTAAAGGAAGGGGATAGCATCGAGCAGGCAAAAGTAAAAAGCATCACGCCTCAAAAAGTAGAACTAGAGTTTGAGGGAGAAACTATTATATTATACGTCAAGTAGCTACAATTCTCTTCTTTAGAACCTCTTTTATTATTCTAAGAGGGATGTTTTCTACAATCCGTGGTCTACCTATATCTTCAAGAAGCACAAATCTATTACGCCAACCAATAAATTTTTTATCCCTATAATAAGCTCCTATTATTTTATTTATACCTATACTTTCTATCCTAGTAGGTAATCCTACCTCTTTTATCAAATCCTCTATCTGTTGACTGGTGTTTACATCTAAAAGGTGCAATCTCTTGCTGATATCCAAAGATAGTAACATACCCAAAGCCACTGCTTCGCCATGTGTATATCTAGTGTAGCCTGCCGCGGCTTCTATAGCATGTCCAAGGGTATGTCCAAAATTCAGGATTGTCCTAATCTGCTTTTTCTCAGTTTCATCCTGTTCAACTATATCTGCCTTGACACGAATGCAACGTACTACCACAGATTCTAATACGTCTCGTTCTAAAGCAAGTAAATCCTTCCATCTCTTCTTAAGATATAAAAATAAAGATGTATCTTTTATAACACCGTACTTTATAACCTCAGCAAGTCCACTACGTATCTGTCTTAAATCTAAAGTCCTCAGAAAAAAAATATCACTTATTACTAGGCGTGGTTGATAAAATGTTCCTATGAGATTTTTTGCTTCTGGAAGGTCAACAGCAGTTTTCCCTCCAACACTAGAATCAACCTGAGCCAGAAAGGTTGTGGGAATCTGGATGTATGGCATACCACGTTTATATATAGAAGCAATAAAACCTGTTAAGTCTCCTATTACGCCACCTCCAAACGCAACAAAAAAGATTATTTTGTTTTTATCATAGCCTATAACATCCTTCAATATTGAAAAGACAACACTCAAAGATTTGCTCCTCTCTGTATCAGGAACAGGTTTAAATTTGACACGGATGTCTTTATCCTCCAAATTCCTTCTTAATATGTCTCCATATCTATTCTTTATATTAGTATTGGTGATGACGTAGGCGTCTTTACCTATATCTAAATTTAAAATATACTTTCCTGCAAGAGATAATACCTTATCGCCTGTGATTATATTATACGAACGTTCTCTGAGATTAACTTTTACTATCCTCATTTATTAAACAGTTATCAAAAAGAAATATTGAGCCAACCCAATATGAGTTTAGTGACCGGCCAAATCAAAATGTCAAATACTCCCAGCATCATCAACAACATAAGGATAAAGAATCCGTAAGGTTCAACCTTTGCATACCTGTAGGCCAAATCTAAAGGTAAAATTCCCATTACGATGCGAGAGCCATCAAGAGGAGGTATAGGAATAAGGTTTATAACCCCTAATATAACATTTATGGCAATCAAATTTTCAAAAACAAAACCTAAGATTGGTTGAGGATTTATAAAGTTATTAATGATACTCAATATAAATGCAAATAAGAAATTTGATGCAGGTCCGCTTAAACCTATCCAGATAGTGTCTCTCTTGGGATTTCTGAGTAAATGATAATTTATAGGGACAGGTTTTGCTGCTCCAAAGACAAATCTTCCACCGGTAATAAGAAATATAAATATAGGCAATAAAACCGTTCCTAAAGGGTCTATATGCGCTAAGGGATTAAGGGTAAGCCTACCAGCGTACTTTGCGGTTGTGTCTCCTAACTTATAAGCTACCCAGCTGTGAGCGCACTCGTGCACGCTCATAGCAATCATCAGAAGACCAAAATATATGATAAGGTATGCCGGATTCAATCTAAAGACTCTATTTTTTGCACTTCAATGATAGTGTAGCTCTGATAGCTAGAAGTAATTATCTTACCTGTAATACGTACCCTGCGTTTAATCAACGCGTCAAGACTTTCCTTATCACCGTTCAGTAGGAATACCTGACTATCAGGAGTAACAAGTTTATGAGTTGCTAGACGTGTAAAAAACTTTGGCTTGATTACCCCTTCAACAGTAATCTCTCTTTTTTCTATAGGAAGCTCTTTCTGCTGTATCTGTTCTTTTTCTGTTTCTGTGGCTTGCTCTAAAAGTAAAGTATCATTTTGGTTCAATACAGCAACAAATTTCTTATTTACCCATCCATAACTGTTAATAGGCGGTTCTATCCTATACCACTCCCCTAAGTCTTCAAGGATATTAACTTGCCGAAGATTCGCTGGGATGAAGTCTGACATTTACCTTCGTCTTTATTACCTTGGCTGTCTTATCATCAATGAGACTAACCATATCTTTTCTTATAAAGGATGGCGCATTTTTAGGTAACTTTATTTTATACCAATCATACAATTCCATAATTACCTCTACAATCTCGCCTCTGTTAATCCTACAGATAGATTCAGCGTTTACAGTAGAGTCAGTACGCACATTGATATTGTCAGCACTGATTCTCCCTTTAAAGACACTGTCTTCTGTCGCGAAACACAGATTAAAACTCAATATGTATACTACAAGCATAACAATGGAGAATAATTTATTTATGAGATACATTTTTATTTTTTCTCCTGAACTTTAGAGGTGGGTTCTTTCGAAGAAGCCTGTGTCTTGGTTGTAGTACTGCTGGCAGGTACAGCTGCTGCCTCAGTTGCAGTAGCCTCTGGTTTCTCTGCTGCTTTTTCTTTCTTGATTTTGATTCTAACTGTTTTTATTTTAGGGAGACCAAAAACACTATCTCCCTCTTTCCATTGATTTTTCTCTATCATTATCTTTAATCGTTCAGAGCGTCTTAGTACGGACCTGGTCTTTTTATCTTTTTCAGAAAAACTCAGTGATGGATGTATAGACATTTTACATTCTCCTTACAAAGCAATCCCGATATCGCTTCTTAAGTTCAGAAAGAACCATCTGTGCTGTTTTGGGATTAGAAAAGTTACCCACACATAAAACATTATATCTACCCTTGGATAAGATTATAGGCGATAACCCCTTTTTTCTTAAAGCCTCAGCTTCCTTCAGTGCACCTGCCTTGGATTGATAAGTAGCCACCTGAATAGTGTAACTCTGTTGTGTAGGTTGTTTATTCTCTGGCGGCTTGATGACAGTTTCTTTTTCTATTGTTTTCTGCTGAGGGGTCTGTGGGATTTTATGAGATGATGATTGAGTTGTATCTACAGTATCTACAGGGCTATTTTTAAAAGGGCTACTTTGAAATTGCATCAAAGACTTCCCCCTTTGAATCCCCAAAGAAAAGGAAATTATACCTGTAATTATAAATCCTATAATAATCAATATTACCTTTTCATGACCAAAAAGGTAACCGAACATAAAAACCTTTCCTGTCGTCCTGCGTACTTTATCTTCCTGTCTTGAGGAAAACAGCTCTAACTGTGAAGCGCTTCTCATCTCTATAAAACCTTCTATCTATAAATCTTATGTATTATTTTATATTTTATTATATACCTTTGCCTTATTAAAATTCAAGTATTTTTTTAGATTTATATTCTTAACTATCTTCAAAAATGCCTCTACAACTTTGGGATCGAATTGAGTTCCGCTTTTTTTCTTGATTTCTTTTATAGCTTGGTTTATATCTATTCTCTCGCGATAAGGCCTTCCGTAAACCATGGCCTCAAATGCATCGGCTACTGCCATAATCCTAGCCCCTTGAGGTATCTGACCTTTTTTAAGCCTAGAAGGATAACCTGTCCCGTCATACTTTTCGTGGTGATACATAATGATAGGAATTACTGGCTTTAAGATTTGTAAGTGTCGTAATATCTGAGCACCACGTACCGGATGCTTCTTAATAATCCTGTATTCAGATGGGGTTAATTTTGTAGTCTTGGTGAGTATCTTCAATGGTATATCTATCTTGCCCGCATCATGAAGCAGACTAGCATATTTTAAACTCTCTATCTGCTTTTCATCTAGATGCATCTGGTTTGCAATTGCCACTACTAGACGACTAAAGTATGGCGAGTGGGTATACTCCTGTGGTATGCGGGTATCTAAAAGAGTTACTAATGATTTTATGCTACCCAATACTATTTTTTGTTGTTCCTCGTAAAGTTGAAGATTTCTTATGCCTATAATTGCCTGCTCTGTTATGGTCATAAGCATCTCTTGTTCGAATTTATCAAAAGCAGCCTCATCGCTACTTCGCTTTATAATAATAAAACCCATAAGGTCTTCAGAGATTAAAGGAACTCCTAAGATATTATCTCTGGCAACAACCGAAAGGGTTTTAGAGATTCTTCTCTCTATGCCATTTTTAATTTTGGTTCTCTTGTCAACAATGTATCTATGCTTGCCACTCACCAGACATCTAAAAAGCGAGTAATTTTTGGTACTATCTAATAGCACGATTGAACAGTATCTAACATTAAATATCTGACAGAGAAGTCTTGCTAAACGCACAATCAGATCTTTAGTCTCAAATGTAGAGCCTATTAAACGGTACACGCTATGTATAGCAGAGATTAGCGTTCTATACTTTTTCGTATGGGTCAAATAATTTTTTGTACTCATCTAAGGCATACCTGTCGGTCATACCGGCAATATAGTCACAAACTGCTCGTTTCACTCCATCTATAGGAATCCTCTTCTGCACAGAGGGTGGTAGTGCCTCAGGTTTATTTATATATACCCCAAAGAGTTCCTGGATAAAACGCTTTGCTTTATTGCTCATCCTTACAACCCGATAGTGTTGATACAATCTCTCAATGAGACACTGACGCAGAGGAATTCTTAATTTTTGCATATCTTTACTAAAAGAAACCATTTTTTCGTTTAACTTTTTTATCTGAAGATTAGACTTTGGTTTTACTTTTTTAAGTTTTTTTTCCGTTTCTTGAATAAGGTCTGTAACTTGCATATCAATAAGTGAACGTATAATCAGATACTTCCTAAGCCCTGCATCTATTTTAGCATATTTTTTTGAAATCTGTAAGTATACTCTATGCCAAAGAGGTATATCTTTAAGGTCTGATTCTTTTAACAATCCTGAGGTTAAACCGTCATCGAGGTCAT
>JAMWDE010000004.1:5557-15887 GCA_023818905.1 Candidatus Omnitrophota bacterium
ATATCTACTATTTGCGTCTCTAAAGAAGGTATCTGATAAGGCGCAAATTCTTTGATACATACTGCTCTATCAAAAACTGAAGAATGCCTTACGATGCCTTCTCGTACCTCCCAGGTAAGATTCAAACCAGGAAACTCTGGATACCTCTCTTCTAGTATATCCACTACCCTCAACCCCTGCAAGTTATGGTTGAAGCCTCCCTCCTCCTTCATAAGTTCATTAAGGGCGTCTTCGCCAGAATGTCCGAAAGGAGTATGTCCTAAATCATGCGCAAGGGCAATTGCCTCTGTAAGGTCAACGTTTAATCTCAACACAGAGGCAACTGTTCTGGCAATCTGCGCAACTTCAAGTGTATGGGTCAATCGCGTACGGTAATAATCTCCTTCATGATTGACAAACACCTGGGTTTTATACTCCAACCTTCTAAACGCAGCAGAGTGGATTATTCTATCACGGTCTCTCTGATATACAGACCTGTAGGAATGCTCTGGCTCCTTATGCGCCCTGCCTTTTGTCTGATAACTCTTTGTAGCATACGGTGCCAAAAATTTATCCTCTAATTCCCTGATATGTTTTTGGTTTAACATAATCTAATATCTAATACCGCCCTTGTGATAATAGATCATATTTTGATTTTGCATATTTGAGTTGTTTAAAAAGCTCATCTAAAGATTGTGAAATTATTTTTGTATCACATAAAACTGGCATAAAGTTAGTATCTCCCTGCCAACGTGGAACGATATGTATATGGAGATGGTCGGTTATGCCTGCTCCGGCAATCTTAGATAGATTGATGCCTATATTATAACCATCAGGTTTTAAGACCCTATTTAAAAGTTTTTTTGTATTAAGAAGAACTCGAAATAAGTCCAAAACCTCAACTTCTTTCAATTGCGTAAGATCTCCTATATGTCTTATAGGAAAAATGAGCATATGACCGTTGTTGTAAGGGAAAATATTGAGCATAGAAATAGAGTAGTCCGTCCTGTATACCACGTAGTGCTTATCTGAAGATTTTAGACTTTGGCAAAAAATACACTTGTCTTGTTTCTTTTTCCTAATATATTTAATTCTCCAAGGTGCCCAGAGTTTATCCATTGTTTTATATTTTATAATTTTATAATCTCTGCCTCTATTCTATCATTGACCCTCATTATCCCATAAGAATTATAAGGAGCGAATATCTTATCAGTAGGGCTACCAGGATTAAAGTAAAGAACCCCATCTATCGTTTCATTCATAGGTTGATGCGAGTGACCAAAGATAATAATATTAACATTATCGTCTTTAAAGGATTGTTTTAATAAATCTATGAGTTTAGATGGCGCTCCCCAACCGTGCATAAGACCTATCTTATATTTAGACAAACTAATTATTTCTTTTTGGGGTAAGGCTCTTCTAACTTCACAGGGGTCCATATTACCCCAGACTGCTTTTACATTTGGATAGATATCTTTCAGTTTATTCAGAAAGGCCAAATCTACAATATCTCCTGCATGGATAAGCATATCGATATCTTTAAAATCCTCTATCATCTTCTGTGGCATACAAATCTCATTTCCAATGGAGTGCGTATCAGAAATAACACCTATCTTCATAAAATAATCCTGGGCTTTGAAAAGAGGTCCAATAGTTGATTAAAGTTATCCAAATCTAAAGTGAGAATTTTCTCATTCAGGGCGCGTAGTTTTGCATTTATATCTATATCGCGAAATGCAATGATGATCTTTTTTTGCAATTTATATCGATACCTTTTACATTCTTTAGCAAACCCAGAGATATCCTCTTCGGTCAAGTGACCCATTTTTATCCCTACTATCCAAATTCCATCCTGGGAACGTCCGATAAGCCCTTCCTTTACATTGCAATTATTAAACTCTAATGGCTTTATCTCTCTAAAGTGTGTGAATCTTAATCTCTTTCTCTCTATCTGTACTACTTCATCTGAAAATAGATGTAATACTTCTTTAATTCTCTCGAGCGCTGATTTTTGAGTATTAGAGATAAATTCTTGAATCATAGTTTCTATCTTTTTCCTAAAAAGCGTCCTCTGATTATAGGTATTGAAAGTAAAAGAATTTAGCTTTTCCTGATAGACAAATCTTAACCAGAAACCAAATACCCTATCATTAATCTTTAAAAAATCTCCAATGCGGCTTATGACATCTGATTCTAAAAGGTGATTAACCTTTATGTTTATCTCTCTTTTTGGCTTATGGAGCATGTTATTTAATTCGTTATATTTATTATGTCCACTGGCAATGAGATACAGCATAGAGATATATTCTTGGCTGTAAGGTGAATCTAAAAATCTCTTAATGTAGTTAGAGAATCTTTGATTCAGTATGCCAGAAGGCGTAAACAATAGTTTTTCAAGTATATCTATAAGATTACCCTGACCTACATATTTTATCTCATCAGATATAATCCTTAGATAGAATGGATATCCACCTGTAAAGTGTATCAAAAAATTTATCTGCGCTTGGTCTAAGTTTGCCCCTATCTTATAGCGTAAATATTGTTCACTTGTCTTGATATCAAATGGTTCTATGTTAATTGTTTCAAAGTTGCCAAACAGCAGAGATAGGCTTTTTGAAAGTATAACCTTTGATTTAAACTTCATAGAACTTACAAGGATGTACATTGTGTTCTTTTGTAAAACGAGAGTCTTTGCCCATTCGGCGTAAATACCTTTTATGCCCAGATTTTCTAAATGGTTAAATTCATCAAATACGACAACACAAGATTTATTTGTTTCCTGATGGATAAGTTCACACAATGATAAAAGGTCAGTAAAGATATTGCTTTTCTTTTTTCTCTGTAATGCGCTCAAAATATTTTTTGCTTTCTCAATAGTTAGCGGTATATATCTTGATGATTCATTAATTAAAAAATTTAAATCTTCTTTTAATTGAGTATTACTGTTAATTAGAAAATTATAAAGCAATACTCCAATGAATCTCTTAGTAAACGATTCTAAGGATTCAGGCCTTAACTCCAAATACAGCATAATGATATTCGGGTCATAAAACATATTTAAAAATTTCATCAGTATTGAAGTCTTCCCTACTGTCTCATCGCCAATTATAGCAATATTTTGGCGATAGCCTTCTTTTAGGGAACGTATACGTTTATCTAAAATCTCTAAATATTGCTTGCGATCAAAAAATTCGTCTATATTCATGGCAAATAAAATAAAGGGTTTTGGGGCAAGTTACCTTTACGTATCTCAAAATGCAGATAATTATCTTTATTATCCTGCGAATAAACTAATTTAGCAATAATACTTCCTTTTTGAACATATTCTCCCGTTTTAACAAAAGCCTGCATATTGCCGGCATAAACTGTGAACAAGTTATCCCCATGGTCAATAATTAACGTTTTGCCATAGTTTTTAAAATCAGGGGTGTAGAAAACAACTTTTCCACTACGAGCAGCTCTTATGCCATAATCTCCGCTAGGTCTTATATGGATACCCTTATTAATCATATTATTATACACCTCTCCAAAATTATGCAGGACGCTACCTTTTGATAATGGCCAAGTAAACTCTTCTGTTGAGTAGGCACGATATGGAATGGGTGTTTTGGCATAAGGGATAAAGATTAACTGTCCCGACCTTATATTACCTACATCGGTGATTCTGTTTACTCTAACAAGCTCATCAAGTTCTACATTATACAATTTAGATATCCTCCATAAGGTCTGCCCTTTCTCTATACGATGGTAAACACCCGACATACCCACTGGAGTAGGTGGTGCCACTTCAGGAAGCGTAACACAGCCTGCTATAGATAAAACCAACAGGATTACTATACGGCTAAATTTTAAACAATGCATTCAAAAATTTTATATGAGCGGGCGAAGGGAATTGAACCCTCCTGTCCAGCTTGGGAAGCTGGTGTTCTACCGATGAACTACGCCCGCAGAATAACCAGAATAATCTCAAATAGCTAAACACTCCTCCATCATTCTAATAGAGCAGTACTTACCACACATGGTACACACATCTGAAAGATCTGGCTTTGATGAATCCCTGTACTCCTTTGCTTTATGAGGATCTATGGATAACTGAATCTGTCTTTTCCAGTCGCGCTTACCTCTTGCCTCAGATATCTGCTTGTCCCATACCAACGCTGATTTTATCCCTTTTACCAAATCAGCGGCATGAGCAGCAATTTTGGCTGCTACTACTCCCTCTCTGACATCTTCTACAGACGGATGCCTTAAGTGCTCTGAGGGTGTCACATAACATAGAAAGTCAGCACCATAACTTGCAGCTAAGGCACCTCCTATAGCAGCATTGATATGGTCATAACCTGGACAAATATCAGTAACCAGAGGCCCTAATACGTAAAATGGTGCACCTTGACAGATCTTCTTTTCTAAAGCTACATTCTTTTTGATCTGATTTAAAGGCACATGTCCAGGACCTTCAATCATCACCTGTACATTTTTCTTCCTTGCGCGTAAACTAAGTTCTCCTAAAATATCCAATTCCGATAGTTGCACCTTATCAGTAGCATCTAATATTGACCCGGGCCTTAATCCATCACCCAGACTGATAGCCACATCGTATGAGTAAGCGATATCTAAAACACGGTCAAAGTATTCAAATAAAGGATTCTCTCTCTTATTATAAATCATCCAATTTGCTAAAATGGCTCCTCCTCGCGAGACGATGCCCAGAGTTCTTTTGTATTTCTTAAGCAATTTCAAACCTCTTCGGGTAACTCCTGCATGGATAGTAAAAAAATCTACCCCATCTTTTGCTTGTGATTCTAAAACTTCAAAAATATCATCCACAGAAAATTTTAAGAAATTGCGGTGTCTTTTTTGTGCATTCACTGCTACTTCATAGATAGGAACAGTTCCTACAGGCACGGGTGAACGCTCTAGTATCTTTTTTCTTATCTTACCGATATCGTCTCCTACACTGAGGTCCATAATCGTATCTGCACCATATCTTACTGCGATAACTAACTTCTTTAACTCATCATCAATCTGAGAATTATCAGTTGAGGTTCCGATGTTTGCATTAACCTTTGTGCGTAAACCATAGCCCAATCCACAAGGCTTAGCAATAAGATGGCGTTTTTTATTTAGAGGTATGATAATTTTACCTTGCCTGATCCCTCTACATATAAAACTAGGACTACGCCCCTCAGAGGATGCAATCCTCTTCATAAGAAACGTTATCTTATTATCCCTGGCATATTCTAATTGTGTCATTTTGATGTAGAATATTGGAAATCCTTCTTATTGCTAATATTCTATTTTCCGCTTGACATACTGCTGTACATACAGCTATTCTATTCATTTTATCAGGTAGATGATGTAAAACGTCTCTTAGATTAAGCTCATCTATCCCACCAATGGCAAATGTCGGTATTTTAATTTTAGAAACAATACATCTTAAAGAATCTAACCCTAGTACCTTATAGTCTGGCTTAAGACAAGTAGGAAAGACAGGTCCTACACTTATATAATCCGCCCCCCTCTCTTGGGCTATTTTTGCTTGGGTTAGACTATGGCAAGAAACCCCAATAATCTTATCTTCTCCAAGTATTCTCCTTGCAATGATAGGAGAACAATCGCTTTGACCTAAATGGATCCCATCACAGTTAACTAATTTAGCAATATCTATATAATCGTTAACAATAAATAATATTCTTGTTTTAGATAATATTTTACTTATGGCTTCTGCTTCTTTAAAGATACTAACTCTATTATCAGATACCTTATCCCTAAGCTGAATTATATCAACTTCTGAATGTTTTATCTCATTTACTATTGAAACAACAGACTCTTTTTCACAAGTCCTTTTGTCTATAATTACATAGAGAAGAGATTTTTTTAATAGCTCTTTTCTCGAATTCATAGATGTTATAGCGCATTCTTTTAAAATCTAAAGCAATGCGAGTATCTTTCAGTTTGCTAAACTCTTCTAAGACTCTTATGGATTCTTTTACGCGCTGAATATTGGCAAAAAAGATATCCTGCCAATTCTTTCTTTTTAATTCATCCACATGTATATCTCTGCCTATATCTTTTGTGCTATCGCGTTCTTTGATAATCTTCGCTGAAGGTAAAAATCTCTTGCTTAAATCTGCTATCTTGTGTCTGGCGCGCTTAAAATCATATGTGAGACGGGAATCTTCAAGGATAAACCTAACTACCTCCTCGCAGACTCTCAACCCTTCCTTTGTGCGATTTATATTAGCATCAATGATTCTATTAATTAATCTGTTTTCCTTCAAACGCCCTGACAATCTTTTTGATTAAATTAGTGGTTGAACGGTTAGGTATTAACCTTATACGCAAAACTTCACCACCATAGCTCTTGACAAAATCAGCTCCTACAATATCCCTAAGTTGCCAATCTGAACCCTTAATCAGTACATCTGGCTTCAATTCTCTAATAACAGAGATGGGGGTATCCTCTTTAAAAATAATTACATAATCTATACTCTCCAATCCCGCCAAAATCCTTGCCCTATCATCTTCTTTTACCAAAGGCCTGGGAGCACCCTTAAGCCTCCTTACAGATGAATCACTATTTATTGCTACTACTAAGATATCTCCTTTATTTTTGGCCTCCTCTAGGTATCTTATATGTCCGTAATGCAATAAATCAAAGCAGCCATTTGTAAAGACAATCCTTTTGCCTTGTTCTTTTAGCCGCAAGATGATACTCTTTAATTCTTTAAGACTCTTTATCTTTAGGTCTGAAAAAGATTTTGTTCTACTAACTCGCATATGATATGACCTATAATAATATGCGCTTCCTGTATCCTTGCGGTAATGGAAGAGGGTATTAAGATAGAAATATCAGCGAGTTTTGCTAATTCTACGCCGTCCTTTCCAGTCATTACTACAGTTTTTATACCCATCTTCTTTGCTTGTTTTATAGCCGCCAAAACATTCTTGGCCTTCCCACTGGTTGATATGCCTATGGCGAGGTCACCCTTTTGTCCCAAGGCTTCGATCTGTCTTGCAAAGACAGCCTCGTAGCCATAATCATTTGCCAATGAGGTTAACACTGAGGTATTCGTAGTAAGCGCAATTGCGGGTAAACCAGTTCTATCTATCCTGAATCTACCTACAAGTTCTGCAGCGATATGTTGACTATCACTGGCTGACCCCCCATTACCAAAGAGTATCACCTTACCCCCGTTTTTTATACAATCAATGATGCTTCGGGCTATCTCCATAATTTCTCCTATACAGGTATGTAACATCTCCTCTTTGATCTGTATACTTTCTAACAGTATCTCTTTGATTTTATCTCTCATTTTTGCCTCTTTTAAAAATAACTTTAACCAAAGAATACCTTCGCAATCTCATATAGGTCCATATCAACTGTTTTTAAAACTTTTGTTGCCTCTTCAATCGGTACATCTATAATCTTATTTCCTGAGAGTGCCACCATCCTGCCGAATTTTTTGTCTTTTATTAACTCTACAGCTTTCACTCCAAATCTTGTACCAAGAATTCTATCAAAAGCAGTAGGACTGCCTCCCCTCTGGATATGCCCCAATACGCTTACTCGGGTCTCGTAGCCGGTCCTTTTCTCTATCTCCTGTGCAAGTATCTCACCAACACCACCTAACCTTACATGTCCAAATTCATCTGTCTTTTTATCCTGCACAACAAATGTGCCTTCCTTAAACTGTGCGCCTTCTGCAACCACTACAATACTGAATGTTTTACCTCGGCTATGTCTTCTTTTGATAAGGTTGCAGACTTCGTCTATATCTATAGGTAATTCCGGTATTAGTATAATATCCGCTCCTCCAGCAATACCTGCCTCGGTAGCTATCCAACCAGCATGCCTTCCCATTACTTCTACTACTATAATCCGATGGTGACTTTCAGCAGTGGTGTGTAATCTATCGATACACTCCATTGCGATATTTATAGCTGTATCAAAACCAAACGTGTAATCTGTGCAGGAGAGATCATTATCTATGGTTTTAGGTACACCCACAATGTTAGTTATTCCATCATTGATTAGCTTACTAGCTACTCCTAAAGTATCCTCTCCTCCTATAGCGATAAGGGCGTCTAAATCAAGCTGTATATAATTATCCTTTAGTTTTTGTAGGTCTTCTGGCTTTTTATATGGATTTGTGCGACTCGTACCTAATATTGTACCCCCTTTGGGCAATATCCCAGAGACATTCTCTAATGTCAAAGGCATAGTATCATTCTCAATAAGCCCTTTCCAACCATTCTTTATTCCGACAATCTCATAACCTTCGTTAATACCTTTTCTAACTACCGCCCTGATTACAGGATTCAGGCCAGGACAATCCCCTCCGCCTGTAAGTACACCTATCTTTTTCATGTGCTATCTACCTCCTTAAATTTATACCCTCAAACATTAAAGATTTTAATATTTACAGTCTTGTGTATCCACTAAATGGTATGGGTGGTTCTTGTTTCTCTGTTTCTTTCTTCTTTTTATCTCTATCCTCCAAAGGTACAATTTTTGCGATGTGTATTTTTATAATAATGGGTTCTTCGATACCTAAGACCTCTTGCATTTTTGATTTAGTAATATCCTGCAGATGTGCGGTAAGTTCCGGTATGTTGGCCTCGGACCTTAAAATTACTCTTAAGTCTACAATAATGCCTTTCTTAGTAGCAATTACATCTGGTCTTAATTCTCTTATCTCAGGTAGATAACTGCTGAGGCGTTTAATCAAGTCCTCTATAGCAGATAGCGCAATAGTGACTTCTCCAGATGAGGTACTGAATGCAATTGTTCTCTCGCGTTGGAACCTACCTAATATCAACTGCGCAAAAGAGATACTGACCAGTATTAATAAAAGACCTGATAGTCCAATGATAATGCGAGAGTGTGTACTGTATTGTACAAAACTGATCAGATTACTTATATCCTGAGGTTTCAATATATTGAATGCAAAGATGATAAGTACTAGGCCTATCAAAATCAAAATAAATGCATAAAATACTATACCTAAATAGACGAATAGCCTCATCTATACCTCCTTTAACTACCTTAAACAGAAAGATTTAATATATTATGCCTCAATGGCCTGTACGTTCACATCAATATTTTTGACAAAGAGATTGGTCATCCTCTCTATAGCCGAACGCACATTCTCTTGCACCTTATTGGCAACCTCCACAACATTAAAGTTATATTTGACTATCAGGGGTATCTGAACCCTAACCTCGTTATTCTTATCAAATTCCACCCTAATCGCATTAAAAGATTTCTTGCCTATAAGCTCAAGTATACCACTTCTAAAATCTCCTCCTATACGTTTTACCCCCTCTATCTCAGCCACTGCTAGAGAAACAATTGAGGCAATGACATCTTTATAAATTCTGACCGCGCCTAATTCGGTTTGTGCCTCTTCTTTATGCATTATTCCTCCAACTCTTCCTTTACCATACTCTGTAAAAATTGAGTAGATATATCTCCTTTTAAAAAGAGAGGATTTTCTAATAATTGCTGATGGAATGGTATAGTAGTTTTTATAGGCGCTATTATAAACTCACTTAGGGCACGTTGCATAATTCTAATTGCCTCTTGACGGTTCTTCCCGTAGGTTATTAATTTTGCCAATAGAGAGTCGTAATAAGGAGGCACCTCATACCCAGGATAGATATGAGTATCTAAGCGCACACCCGGACCACCTGGCATATTAAGCTCCTCTATCTTACCCGGAGATGGCATAAAGTTATTCTCATGGTCTTCGGCGTTTATGCGACACTCTATCGCTGAACCAGTTATATGTATGTTATCCTGTTGGAAAGAAAGCTTTTCTCCTGCGGCTATACGTATCTGCTCCTTGATCAGATCTATGCCAGTTACCATCTCTGTCACAGGATGTTCTACCTGAATCCTCGTATTCATTTCCATAAAGTAAAAGTTATTATCTCTATCTAATAAAAATTCTAATGTACCAGCGCTTACATAATTTACTGCCTTTGATGCCTTTACTGCCAATTCCCCTAAACGCCTACGCAATTTATTATCCACTGCTGGTGAGGGAGACTCTTCTAAAAGTTTCTGATGTCTTCTTTGAATGCTACAGTCTCTTTCTCCTAAATATACAACATGACCATACTTATCCGCTAAGATTTGTATTTCAATATGTCTTGGCTTCTCAATATACTTTTCTATATATATGTTGGGATTACCAAAATTGGCCTCTGCTTCCTGTTGAGCAGTCATAAAGCTACTCAACAACCTTATGTCATTATGGCATATCCTCATTCCCCTGCCGCCACCACCTGCAACTGCTTTTATTATTACCGGATATCCGATCTTCTTGGCAACCTTAATTGCCTC
>JAMWDE010000179.1 GCA_023818905.1 Candidatus Omnitrophota bacterium
CCTATTATAACACAATCGCTTTTCAACGATACACTGTCTCTCAGATGAGGTGGGATAAGAATTCTCCCCTGCTTGTCTATTGAACAATCTTCAGCAGTGGAATACATATATCTTAAAAATTCATTAACTTTAGGATCATTCGGTCTCTCTTTTTCAAGCATCTCTTCAAACTTACTCCATTCAGCAATTGGATACGCCACAAGATGAGTACCAAGAGTAACAAGTATAAGTGCCTCACTATTGTACTTGGACTTTAATATATCCCTAAACTTCGCAGGGATACTGACACGACCAACATCATTAATAACGTGGTAGCTTTTCCCTTTAAAACTCAAAAATTGGGCACCCATAATTTATACCATTTTATGACATTTCATAACAAATTATACACACTAAACCCATATTATGTCAATAGAAATGATTAAACAGATAAAAGATTTTTTTTAGACACTTGGCATAGAGATATTGACCAGTGGATTTTGGTATAGGATCATTAAATTGGTAACTGCCCTAAGTGGTCTTGACAATTTATCCAAAAAATGTAATCCCATTCCTATGGAAAACAGTGTGTTCACTTACATCCTCGCAGTGTTATTTTTGTTACCTCTTTTTGCAATATTCCTTTTTATTCTGTATATTGTCATTGTACGTCCCTATCTATGGCTCATCAGTGGGCTTTGTCTCCTCAAAAAACTCCTTAAGTCTAGAAAGCCAAAATTCAAACTCAGGGACACTCATTTTTCTAACCTCCCCTAAACTCAACCCTGCTTCTCTTGTGAGGACCAGAGCTCCTTTGCCAGCTCCTCTAAACCAAAACCTTCTATTGCTTTTGCTAAGCCGAAAAAATCTTTTATCTTTAGTTTCATTAACTCCTCGGGCACGAGCTTCTTTCCATCAAAGGTAGCTACTTGAGAAAGTATAGCAAGTGCATACTTTATACTTGCAATTAGTCCAGACATAAATCTGCCTAAAAAACGTATGAATAGAATTTGATTGATATAGACAAAAAAGGAAGGCTTACCGCATATTTTTATGAATTGAGTTTAACTTATAGGTATATATTTATAGTATTTTCTATTTTATGGTTAAGAGCTCATAATGTAATTTAAAAAATGCCTGATATCTTTATGAAACAGTTGTTTAAATTACCTTTTTAACGATCTTATGATAAAATCTACTGCTCAATACCTCTATGCCAAGTGCTTTTTGTAATTATGTTTAATAAAAAAGATTGCTTTACTCAGAGCTTTTCAGAGTCTGCAATGACCAACTTAAAACTCACAACTTCTCCCACACAAATTCCTTCAGATTCCTCTCTGTTCTATCAAACTTCATCCCCACAAGGTAGATATCCTTACCCTCATTCAGATACTTTTCATAGTATCTCTTTAGCTTTATCTGCTCAAGTGGATCTTCGTCCGTTACCTTTATCTCCATTATATATATGGCATTAGGAAACTTCACCGTCAGATCAATTCTTCCTCTGTTTGTCACATCCTCGCCTATGATATCCACACCCAGACCTTGCAGATATGCATATAATACCGTAGCATAAAAACCTTCACTCTTATACAGTTCATTGTTCACATAATTGTTATAGGGAATCGATGAAAATAACGATATCACATCTAATCTAAAACTCTCCATATCTCCAGAATTCAAACTATTATCAAATTTATCAAAATAAGAGTAACTATCTCCATCAGTACATTCTAACAATTTATCTATGATAAACTCATTAAAAGATATCTTCACCTCTTTATTCGGAAAACCGATCAAATAGTCTATACCCCTTGACTTCCTATAAACATCCCTGATCGTCAGATAGCCTGCCTGATACAATATCACCTCAATATCGAGATTATCAATATCAAAGCTGCTAATTAGCTTTTCGCTAACTATTAAATTCGATAATTTTGGCAAAAAATATCTGTTCTTCTCTATCAATTTCATCAGAAATGTAGGTGTCCCTGTCTCAAACCAGTAGTTCTTAAAGGTCTTGTTATTTTTTAAGAAGAGTAATATATCAAAGGGGTTGTATATCTTATCAGCGAGAAAGTTATATCCATTATACCAATCTTTAAGTTCTTGAAGATCTACCCCTACAAGCCACTCTGCAAATTCCCTTTCCAGCTCCTCCTGAGTATATCCACAGATATTGCCATAATTCTCATCTAAGGTTATATCATATAGGTTATTCAGCCCACTAAAGATCGATGTCTTACTAAATTTGCTCACTCCTGTAAGAAATACAAACTTGATATACTGGTCACTATCCTTTATCACTGAGTATATATTCTTTAGCTCTTCACGAGCTAACCTGGCCATCTCTATATTCTCTATATTATCCAGTATAGGTTTGTCATACTCATCTACAAGTATTACTACCTTCTTATTATATTTTTTATAAGTCTCACTTATAAGTAAAGCAAAACATCTTCTGTATGATAAATCTTCTGGGCAGTCTATTTGAAGGTAATCTCTATTTTTCTGTAAAACTTCATCTATCTTATCCAGTATATCCTCTCTGGTTTTAAGCACTCCACCACCAAAGCTTATATGTATTACCGGATACCTTTCCTCCCAATCCCACTTATCATAAATATAAAGCCCTTCAAAATATTCCTTCTTACCCTCAAAGATAGCCTTCAAAGTGGATAAAAATAGACTCTTCCCAAACCTTCTCGGGCGGGAGAGAAAAAAGTATTCACCTGATTGGATAAGTTCTAA
>JAMWDE010000005.1:0-12445 GCA_023818905.1 Candidatus Omnitrophota bacterium
CCTTTTTCGGTAAGATATGTAGTGAAGTTTCTGTAAATTTCTGAGTCGGGAACATTTAATGCACTATATTCATCCAACTCATGCTGGAAGAGCAACTTTAACAATTCCTCTTGTTCAGGTGGTGATTTGTTCTTTAACCCTTCTAAGAACGCTTCGTGAATATATATCGTTGCATCTCCTTGTGATAAATTAACTTGCATTGTAGCTAACGCCCAAGCATCTTTCTGTATCAAGGCTGGACTTTTGCTTACACGAAATTTTATATTTTTTATTTTGGCTTCCTTAAGTTTATCAGAAATTTCTTTAGTTTTAAATTTGTCTTTCATAATTTCTAGCAGTTTACCATATCTTTTCCGTTGTTCTTGGACACTGAGCAACATTTCT
Organism: Candidatus Omnitrophota bacterium; assembly: GCA_023818905.1. GTDB lineage: Bacteria > Omnitrophota > Gorgyraeia > Gygaellales > Profunditerraquicolaceae > JAMWDE01. The sequence goes on from JAMWDE010000005.1 coordinate 385, forward strand.
TCTTTTTCACCCTTAAACAATGCTATTAGTTTTTGTGCTTCTGATATTGCTGGGTCTTCAAGAATTTTTATAAGATTTGACACTTGTTGAATTGGTGGTGTTGTTTTTAGTTGTTTTAAAATATTATATTCTAACGAAATCTGTGGAACTTCTTTTTTCTTTTCACCTATTATATCTGCATAATCTGGATTAGCAGTTATATATTTTTCAATAGATTTTGGTAATAATGCCAATCCTTTTGTTTCACCTTTGCCTGAATATGCGTTCCTTATCGCTGTAGATGACGCAGCAAAATTTTGTCCTCTGAATGTAGCTAAATCTATACCTGCCTGCCTTACCTTATCAATGGACTTACCATGGGCAGAGCCCTTTGTAGAATAACTCAAAAAGGCAACCGCGGGTTTAAAATCTAAAACCCTCTGTGCCAATTCTGCAGATTCAACTGCAATAAATGCGAGCTGTTGTGCATCTGGTTCAGGGATAATTCCGCAATCAGCAAAGATAAATGTACCATCTTCCCCATAATCTGGTTTATCCAAAATCATAATAAAAGCACTACAAGCAATCTTCCATCTCTCATCCACTCCCAAGCAGTATATTGCAGCCCTGGCTACATCAGGTGTGGTATGCGATGCGCCTGCCACAAAACCATCTGCCTTACCTTCTCTAACCATCATTGAAGCATAATAAAGTGGGCTCTCAAAAATCTTTGTGGCAATACTCATATCCAAACCTTTGTGCCTACGCAGTTGATAGAATTCCCGAATGTATCTTTCTTTCTCCTCTGGATTTATCTTATCTTCTGTAAGAAGTAAAACCCGAGCAATTCCTTCTGCTTCAATGATCTTAGCTGCCTCAACTACCCTTCTATCTTCTGCTTCAGGAAGGACTATAGTTTTTAACTGAGATCTTGCCTTTAAACGCAACTTTTTAATCGTATCCATTCATATCCCTTTCAACAAGCGCTCCAGGTCTACATAATCTTTAACCAAACCAACTACCTTATTTATCTTATCGATATCCTTAGGTCTAATCTTAACTGTAATATCGTGAACCTTAGAAGCTACCGTATAAGTATCATATTTAGCCAAAAGAACTGCTACTTCTGATTGATTAACTAAATCCATAACTGACGGTTGAGGGATGATGCCTCCAGTCAAAATCATCCCTGAAATTCTAAGCCTCTTAGGATCGTCCTTCCTAAAACAATTCAAAACTGCTTTTATTATATCCTCTCTGTCTCCAGGAGTAATTATCAAGCTATCATTTACAATATATTTTAAGGCCTCTTTGGGCTGCATTGCTCCTACTATAACACGGGCTACAATGTTCTCTAAGTAAGATTTTCCGCTGAGTAAAGTAAAATCGGTCTCCTCTAATATCTGCTCTATGGTAGGCCAGGATAGCTCAGGTTGATATGGAATAGCACCTAAAACATTTACGCCTTTGCGAGATAAACCCTTTCTTATTAGTTTATTTATCTTATCAAATTTTTCTGGTAAAACCTTGTTGATAATCACTCCTAAAACTTTTACTCCTTTTTTCTCAAAGAGGGTTTTGTTTAAAACTATCTCATCAATAGGTCTACCAATACCACCCGAAGATATAATGATTACTTTGGAACCCAAAAGCTTTGCTACATAAGCATTAGAATGGTCAAATACCGAACCCACGCCAGCATGCCCGGTACCTTCAATAACCACTAAATCCTGATCCTTAGACACATGGCGAAATGCCTCTTTGATCTGGTTAGTAATAGAATTTTTATCTGGATGTTCTATATACCTCTCAGTGAACCCTTTCTCCACAGCTACCGGACTCATATCTTTCAATCCGCACTTTATACCACAAACCTCCTCAATCAGCAGAGAATCTTCATCTACCTTAAGGCCGTCTTCCTCAAGATATCGCTGACCAATAGGTTTTATAAAAGAGATTTTCTTAAACCTATTTTTCAAATTAAGTATTAGACCTAAAGAGACTGTAGTCTTGCCGTCATTCTGACGAGTAGCAGCGATAAATATCTTTCTCATCTAAAGATTCTCTTCTATTTTTGCTTTGAGTTCAGACTTATTTAAGGCACCTACCAGCTGCTGTATTATCTTACCATCCTTAAAGAATATAAGCGTGGGTATAGACATTATACTGTATTGGGTAGCGATTCGGTTGGCTTCATCCACATTTATTTTACATATCTTTATCCTTCCTCTATACTCCTCAGCTAACTCTTCTAAGATAGGTAACAGTATCTTGCAAGGACCACACCAAGGCGCCCAAAAATCCACTAAGATTATCAAATTGGGCTCAAGTACTTCCTTATTAAAGTTTGCTTCGTTTATCTCTACAATAGACATTTTATTATATGGAATGTAGATGGCTAATAGGTTGGTTTTTATAAAATAACACAAATATATATTTTTGGCAAGCAATTTTAGAACAGACTCACCTCGTTACGGCTCCATTCTGTATGTTATCTCACTGCTTCTACCTTTAGAATGCGAGACAACCTTTAAACTCGACACCAGATACACTTTAACTCAGCTCAAAGGCTAATTTGAGATAGGGTTTGGAAGATGGTCTTAAACTCAACCATTCAATATTTAGGATTTAGATTAGGCTCAAGTTGTAGCTGTCGAGAGAAGTAACCTCCGGTTAAGGCATCCAACATTGCGGTTAATTCCTGTATCTTTAGTTCCTTTTCGCATCTCTTATTTTTATCTTGAAATGGAAGGTTGAGTAACTCCATTTTAATTCTTAGGCGTTCAAAGTATATCTTGGTTACCTCATCCAAGATATCATCGCGCAGTTGAACCATAAGACGAGAACGCACATCAATATTGGTCTGGTCATCACTCCAAATCAAATCACCCAACTCCCAGGTCAGAGAGATGCTCCAATTCCTATTTCTATAGTTAGTGGTATCATCCGGACCAACAAAATATTTCCCAGGATTACAATTTGTGCCATAAGTCCCCCATATACTATTTGAAATTGTTTTGTTTTTATCATAATCCATATCAATGCTAAGTCGAGGTAATAATGCTCGCTTAGCTGCCTGCCTACGCCACTGTTTTATCTTTTCTGGAGATACCTCTGCGTACTCTATCGCTGCCTGGTGTACCTCTCTAATCCCTGGCTCTCCTTTGATATAGGGAGCCAACACATCGTATTTGTCGTCTTGGGATAATAGTGCCAAATTAGCCTTAAATAGCCCTTTATCTGTGGCAGCATATAGGTTATCTTGATTATCTAAGGCTAAACCATTTATCTTTTTTACCATCAATCTCAACGATAACTCCTGCCACCTCAACTCTTCCTCATCAAATCTAAATATACCTGATTCTGTGGCTGCATAAAGATTGCGTTTACTAGATACAAAGAGAAATCTTACATCTCTACTGAGCAAACCCTGGGATGATAAAGGTTTCCAGGTTTTTCCATCATCTTCGGTTTTATAGACACCCTTTTGGGTAGAAAGATAGAGTACCCCTGAATTATGAGGGTCAATACTTATGTATCTTAAATCAGAACAACTTGCTGAATCTGGGTGATCTTCTAGTGTATCCTCTAACAAAAATTTATCTTTATCATCCTCTGAAAGATGAGCGGTAAAAATCTTATCCCAGAGACCAGCCTTAGCTCTAAAAACTCCTTCTGTATTTGCTAAATATATCTGGGCTGAGCCAGATCCTTCTAATCTATAGGCAATAGCTAAAACCGGAATATCTGCCAATATACCAGGGTCTTTATACCAGTTCCTGCCATCATCTTTTTTAATTTCTTTACTTAAAAATAATCCTGCACGTGTGCCTAAGTAAATCTGATGGGGTAAAACCGCGATACTAATGCAGTTATCCTCTAGTCTGTTTTTGCCTTTAAAAACCCTCCTCCAGTGTCTACCTTGATCATCACTAAAGTATAAGCCCTTCTCAGTAGCAGCATAGATAGAATTACCTTCATCCCTATCGAATAAAAGAAAATTAACCTTACCTTGACTAAACAAAATATTTCTCCAGGTCTGGCCAGCATCTTCAGTTTTAAAGACTCCTCTGCTTGAGCCCACATAGATGATATCTGGATTATCTGGATGTAGCGTAACTGCACTGATGTCTGTTAATTCTTGACTAATCTGCCTCCATACCAAATCCTCAGCAAAGCAGTTCAGGGTAATAATAAAAACTAACCATATCGCCAATGTAATGTATCTTCTCATCTTTACCACCTCCTACTATAATAGACGTAGAAAGTGGAAAAATCTAACACGAATTTTTTAATTTTTGTCCACATATAGGTTGAGATAGACTGAGTATCTTGGTGTCTGGTTAAATTTAGCTTGAGGTCATAATTGAGAAATGATGTATGGAAGGGTATAGATGAATGGGGCTACTGTATATTACACTCAATCTAACTGCAATATTTCCTGTTTTATCTGTTGATAATGAGGTGTATCGATTTTGCTATAAATCTCCTGCGCCAAACGAAGATATTCTTTGGCTCTATTGCTCTTGCCTTGCTGTTTATACAATAACCCTAAGTTGTAGTAGCTGGAGGCTAATTCTAAAGGACCATCTATCTGCTTAGAAATCACAACAGCTTGATTAAAAAACCTTTCTGCTTCAATAAAGTTATCCATCTGAAAATACAGCTCACCTAACATGTTATAATCACTGGCAATGTTAGGTTGATCTCCATGCAATTGGTCAATCTTTAAACCTCTTAGGTAGCAATCCAATGCCTTCTGATACTGCTTCTCAAATAGATAAATCTCTCCCAGATTAAAATAATAGTCACTGAGTTCTCCTTTTAGATCCAATCTCTCAAATAACGCTCGACTCTTCTGATAAAACTCCTTGGCGGTAACAAAGTCATCCTTCTCAGTAAACAGTAACCCTAAGTCAAAATAATCACAGGCCAGATTATACCTGTATCTGTAGGAGTTCTGCCCGCAGCGATTTATCTCTGAACTCTTAGTAAGTAATTCTAATGCCTGCGTATAATCTTGTTTATCTATATACCAAACTGCCAATCTTCTTAAAGCAAAAGCCTCATTAAGCTTATCCCTATTCTGCCTGCTTAGATTTACCGCTTTATTATAAAATTCAAATGCCTTGGGATACTCTCCCAAGTTCTGGTAGACCCAAGCGATATCAATATATGCGCAGGCCAAACTTTTTAAGTCCTGCCTCCTTTCGCTAAATAGGGCATAATCAAAATAATACCTTAAGGCCTCTTTTCTCTTGCCCATACGTTGATACGTCTCACCTAACAAATGGTGAACCTCCAAAAACAAAGGTTCTTTACGCGCGATCTGACTACAGATTGCAATAACCTCTTGATTCTTGCCTTTTGAGAATAATCTTTTTGCCTTTGCGAATAAAATATAGGTATTGGGATTTAAGGTAGGTAGCCAACAGTAAAATCCAAAAACCAAAGTTAATACTGCGATTAACAAAGCCAATCTTAGAGTTACCCTTTTATAGACTGAAATATCTCTTTTAGGCCTTAACGTCTCTACCTGAGGTCTTGATGTCAGTCCAAACAAACTAAAATTAGGGTCACCGTAAAGAAGATAGCTTATCCAATACATATTGTCTAGTCCGTATCTTTTAACCAACTGCATCCGGGCTAAACGCACACACTCTCCTACAGGCTTTGACTCTAAAAGACGACTGTAGAACTCCTCGGCAAAAGCCAAACTTACCGTATCCTCTACCTTACAGATTGAGCCTATATAATGTCTTACTCCAGAAAACAAAAATGCCGAAGCCAAACTATAGGATTTCTGTTGATAGTCCAAATCCATTAAGTTGAACTCCTGAACCTGGGCAGACTGACAGGCGTTAGAAAAAACCAGAATCGGTAGATACGGACTTTGCCCCAAAGATAAGACATCTTTAATGGTAAACCTACCATCACTTAAAACCCAACCGCTCATCTGGGGATCATCTCTATCGTATTGGCAATGTCCAGCAAAATGCACGATATCGTAATCACGTAGATTCTTTTTCAGATACAGTATATCTATAGAGGTAGATTTAAAGTCAATCTTAACCTGGCTCCTCCTTAGGTCAAACTGGTTTTTGATAAATAAACCTTCTCGATAAGCAGAATCCAAGTCGCCAGTAGGATTTGAAAGGACCAGCATCTTTAAGGGGAGCGTTTGACTACGGTACTTAACCGGTCCGAGATAATCCTTTGCCCGAACCAACCTACCTAAATTAAACTTAAGACACAAGAATTCCTCTGAGTTGTAGAGAAGTTCCCAGGGGATATAGATGAGTTCCTCATCTAAAGATAGAACCAGATTTTTAATGTTTGTGGAATTCAGTCTGTCTTTGACTGAGCGAGTCAAAAGATGGTCCCATAAGACTTGACCTATCTTTTTTAGCTCATTTATCAGTTCAGGTTGTTCAAATTGTTTTTTATATATCCTATTTATAACTAACGTCATCTGCTGACATAACTTATCAACCTCACCAAAATCTACGCTACATTGACTGTAGTGTTTTATAGTAGATGTAGGCTGATGTGATTCATATAGACTCATACTTAATTGGCTATTGTGTCTGATAATCTCTAAAACCAAAGATTTTATCTCTTGCATTATTGTCCTTATACCTTTATATCCAGTAACACAGAAGCAATCTTGCGCTCAAGACTAAATATGTCAATGGTATATCTACCTATTAAGACATGCTCAAATACAACCTTACCGGCATCGGTAAGGTAGGATTCAAGCTCTATATTATCTTTGATAAGTGTGACTCTCAAATCCCTGATTTCCTTCTGGGTCTGTTTTTCTCTTGTTGTCAACATCAAACTAAATTCACCCTTGCCTTTACTTTCTACCTTTGCCTCCAGGGTCATATCCCCCAAATCCTTTAGGATGGCTATCTCATCTTTAAAATCCTTTATATGTCGACTACGTAACACTGGAGCAGGTAGCAATTCCTGTCCCCATAAGACATCACCTGTGGTACTAATAAGCTCTAACATCTTCTCTTTTAACCTTAAAAATATCTCCAAAATGACTGTCTTTTCTTCTGTGGGTTTTACCAGGATTTTCTTTGCAAGCTCCAGGATGCCCTCAGGAATATCTATCTGTTGACCGGAAGCCAGGTTTATCTGTAAGGCAACCGATTCAGCACAGTCTTGACAATTTATTAGATGTTGCTTAACTTGCTCTGCTTCTCCTGGAGATAGTCTATTCTCCACAAAACAAACGAGGGTCTCTTCATCAGGATGCAAGACTTCTCTGGCCATCTTTTCTGATTTCCATCTTCTGTAAATAAACCTGATTATCTTTTCTATTCTATCTGTCATACCCTCTCCTACTATAATAGACGTAAAAACATCAAAAATCTAACGCGAAACCTCTATGTTTAAAGCATTCTCTAAGTCTTCTGATAATGCGGGCCTTGCGCATATCCAAAGCACTACGAGAAATCCTTAAAACCTTGCTCATCTCCTCCAGACTTAACCCCTGATTCAGATACATCTCTAAAAAATACTTCTCCTCTGCCTCTAGTTCTTCGATGCAATCCTTTAGATAATCTAATTTCTCTCTAAACACAATTTCATTTGCACAAGAAACCTCCTCATCTGCAAGTATATCTTTTAGACTAATGCCTTCTGGATTATCTTCATCTAATGAAACTGTTGGCTTCAATTTACGCAAGTAGTCTATGGTTAGATTGATGGTTACCTGTCTCAGCCAAGAGGCTAGACTACAACCATTCTTTGCCTTAAAACTCTTTAATTTTCTGTAATCGTCTCTTACCAGACTGAATAGTACGTCTTGGAAGATATCTTTTACAGTATCTAGATTTATAAAAGAAGTGGTTTTTGTTTTTAAGATATGATAAATACAGCTGTAAATAAGACGGGAGTATCTTCTGGCGAATTCGTTCCAGGCGTCTGTGTCAGATTTTACACAGCGCTGAACAAATTCCAAATCATTCATAATGCTATTATACCACCTTCAACAAAAAATCAAAAGAAATATAACCGATGTTTAAAAAATGCATTATTTGAAACGTCTCAATACAGTCTCATTCGTTTCTACCTTACTGAAGTTTTATCTCTGAGTTATCCTTCCTCTATAATTGCTAATACGTCACCTATACTCACTGTATCGCCTTCCTTAAATATGACCTCTGTGAGTATTCCTGAGCAAGGGCTGGGTAGATTAAAAGTAGCCTTGTCGGTAGTAAGCTCTACCAAGTCATCATTTTGATTTACCTTATCCCCTGGTTTAAAGTACCAGAAGGAAACCGTGGCTCTCTCAATCCCCTCGCCCAATTCTGGCAAAATCACCCTCGTCATCTTATCCTCCCTGAACTTAAACCAACCTTTAATCGTTCATCAGCAAAGTTATCTTTGAATTTAAAAATAAGTTTTTGTTTTATCATCTCCATGTCTACTCGCCTACTTAGAATCATTTCCAGCGCAACCATATCTATATCCATGCCACAAGGCCGTATAAGAGAAAAATTACGCAGGTCATCCTCTTTTATATTTATGCTTATTCCATGAAAGCTTATCCAATTCCTGATCGCAATCCCTAAAGAAGAAATCTTAAATCCCTTCACCCAAACTCCCGTCAAACCAGCGTACCTGGTTGCTTCTATTCCAAAATCTGATAACAGCTCTATCACTACCTCCTCTAACCTTCTCAAGAAGAGATGTATATCTTTTTTAAGATAATGAAGGTTAAATATAGGATAGGCATTGATTTGACCAGGGCCATGATAGGTCACATCTCCTGCACGCTCTATCTCGTATATAGGTATCCCCCTTTTTTTTAGTTCCTCCTCAGAGACCAATATATTTCTCCTATCTGCCTGCCTACCCAAGGTAATCACTGGATAATGACAACAGAGGATAAGCGCAGAACTCAAATGATTTTCTTTTACTACCTGAAATATCTCTTTCTGAAACTGCCAGGCGTGTTTGAAATCAACCAGACCCAAATCAAAAACCTCAAATTCCATAATCTTTACTTAAGGCTAAATTTATGGATTCAGATAAGGTGGGATGAGCAAATACAGTATCTTTTAACTGGCAGGTCTTAATCTTACAGTTGACTGCTAAGGTCAAAATACCGATGAGCTCAGTAGCCTTTGGGCCAATGATAGATGCTCCTAAGATTTCTCCTGAATTTGCCTCAGATATTATCTTGATAAATCCCTCTGTCTCATCTGAAATCCTAGCCATACCTGCACCTAAAAAATCAAACTTATGTAGCCTTATCTGAATACCTTTGGCCTTTGCCTCATCCTCTCTAAGGCCTACACTGGCCACCTCGGGTTCAGTAAAGATACAGTTTGGTATATTGGATTCAGATGATTTTTTGGGTCTATCAGGATGGACTATGTTTTCTACTGCCTGACAACCCTGATAAGCAGCAAAATGGGCAAGCATTATTTTTGCAGTACAGTCACCTGCTGCATAAATATTTGGAATATTGGTCCTTAGGTAAGCATCAATCAGTATTTTATTTTTTTCTGTGGCTACGCCCACTCCTTCTAAACCAAGTCCGTCGGTATTGGGCATCCTTCCCACGCAAACCAAAATCAAATCATATCCCTGAATATCAAAATTATAGACATCGGTATTGGTAAATACATCTATACCTTTCTTTCTAAAGATATTCTCTAATCTCTTGGCCAACTCTCTATCCTCTCCCGGAAGAATCTGTGGCATCTTCTCAATTATGGTGATCTTTGCTCCTAAGATAGAAAAAAGGCAAGCGAATTCACAACCAATAACTCCGCCACCAACAATCAAAAAGGACTTGGGAATCTCTTTTAGATTTAATACTTCGTCACTAGAGATAACCCTTTTCCTATCAAACCTAAGGTTTTGAAGTTCAATCGGCTTTGAACCACTGGCAATAAGTATAAACCTCGTAGTTATTTGTCTGTCTTCTACTTTTATAGTATTACAGGATAAGATCTCAGCCTTTCCGTTAATAAAGTCTATACCTTTAAGTAAGAACTGCATACCTTGGCGTAGTTGTTGGATTAGCTTTTCCTTGCGTGCTTGGATATCAGCAAAATTTATCTTTATGTCTGAGATTTCTATACCGAACACCCTAGATTTTCTAGAAAGGTTATATACCTTAGCAGACTGCAGTAAGGCCTTGGTAGGAATACAACCGTAATTAAGACAGGTTCCTCCCAGGTGTCCCTGGTCAATAAGACAAACCTTTAAACCATAATCCCTTGCAGTTACAGCGGCATTAAAACCTGCCCAACCTGCGCCAATTATAACCAGGTCATAGTTAGCCATGGCATTGCTTTAGATTATTAAGCTGTTCTCTCAAAGATAGGGCAGAACTAAGTAAGGCTTGTTTTTCTTGAGGTTGTAAATCTAACTCTATAATATCCTCGATGCCTGACCTTCCAATTCTGCAGGGCACACCAATACAGATATCTCTTAAACCATACTCTCCATCAAGATAGGCACTTACTCCAATGATGCGCTTCTCGTTCTTAGCAATCGCCTTTACTAAATTAGTTATAGCTAAAGAAGGAGCCAGGTAAGCACTTCCATTACCCAACAGATCTACTATTTCTTTACCCCTCTCAATAGTACGTTTAACCAGGCGTTCTATCTTTCCTTCGTCTAGAAACTCTTCTAAACTAATTCCTCTTATAGTGGTCAATCTACCTAAAGGCAACATACCTTCTCCGTGACTACCAAGCACATATGTGTCTATATCTGCCACAGAGATATTCAATTCTTTGCTGATAAGATTAATAAACCTGGAGGCATCTAAACTGACTCCCATACCAAATACCCTATTTGGGCTAAAACCTGTAATCTTAAGAGCATAATACGTCATAATGTCTAAGGGATTGGTTACTACAATTACTATCGCTTCTGCAGCAAGTGTTCTTATCCTAAGGCATATCTCCTTTAATATCTCTGCATTTTTTGTTAATAAATCCTCGCGTTTCATCCCGGGTTTACGGGTAAGACCAGCAGTAATCACCAAAATATCTGAGCCCTGGATTTCTTCAATTTGTTCTGTCCCTTTAATCTGGTAGTCCTGTTTTAAAAGCCCTGCCTGGTCTTCTAGGTCTAATGCCCTTGCCTGGGCAAGGCCTTTTATAATATCCACCAAAACCACCTCTCCAATTGCCTCTTGGAGAACCCGCATCGCAGTCAAGCTACCAACCTGTCCAGCACCGATTATGCCTATCTTCATATTCTAATTATATCTTTTAAGCCTTGCAATAATAGCATCTGCCATCTCTTGGGTACCTACTGCTGTAGGGTCTTCGCGTTGGGGCTTTAAATCATAGGTCACAAATTTACCTTCACTTATAACCTCTTCTACTGCTTTTTCTAATCTATCCGCTGCCTCTGACTCACCCATATACCTGAGCATCAGCACACCGGAGAGTATCAGGGCAGTAGGATTTACTTTATTTAGACCTGTGTATTTTGGTGCTGCTCCATGAACTGCCTCAAATACCGCCATACCATCTCCGATATTGGCGCCTGGTGCAACGCCCAATCCACCTACCAGGCCTGCACAGAGATCAGAAATGATATCTCCGTAGAGATTAGGCAAAACTAACACATCATAGTTATGTGGTCTCTGCACTAACTGCATTGCCATATTATCTACAATCGCCTCTTCAAAGATTATCTTACCCGAATACTCTTCGGCTAATTCACGGGCCACCCTCAAGAATAAACCGTCGGTAAACTTCATAATATTTGCCTTATGCACTGCTGTGACTTTCTTGCGTTTGAACTTTAAGGCGTATTCAAAAGCAAATCTTAAAATTCTAATAGAAGCAAAACGCGAGATAGGTTTGATAGAAATGGCTGAATCAGGACGGATCCTCTTCTGACTGTACTTCTCAATTTCTCTGATAAGCCTTTGGGTAAGAGGTTTCTCCTCTTCAAATTCAATACCGGCGTATAAATCCTCGGTATTCTCCCTTATCACCACTAAATCTATATCGCGGTAATGGCTTTTTACGCCTGGATATGATTTTACCGGTCTTACGCAGGCGTACAAATCCAAGGCCTGCCTAATAGC
>JAMWDE010000005.1:12455-15760 GCA_023818905.1 Candidatus Omnitrophota bacterium
CATTGACCGAACGAAAACCTCCTCCTATAGGGGTGATGATAGGACCTTTAAGCGCAACCCTGTTGTTTTTTATAGAATCCAGGGTGTCCTGGGGCAAAACACTACCGTATTTCTGCTGTGCAGCCTCCCCTGTCAAGACCTCTTCCCATTCTATCTTTACACCAGTTGCCTCGATACATCTTTTGGCTGCCTGGGTTACCTCAGGGCCAATTCCATCACCCTTTATTAAAGTAACTCTGTATGACATAATTTATACCTCGGGAAGACGACTGTATTTTTTATAGTAATTCACTATACCGCCTTCCTTCAACAGTTCCTGCATAAAGTGAGGTAGAGGTTTGATTATACAAACCTCTGTCTGGGTTATATCCTTAAGTGTACCTCTATCCAGGTCTATCTCAAGAACATCGTTCTCTTTTATACTTTGGGTATCTAGCTCAATCAATGGTAGGCCTATATTAAATCCATTACGATAAAATATGCGAGCGAAACTTTTAGCTACCACCGCGATTATGCCGCACTCCTTTATTACCCGTGGTGCCTGCTCGCGCGAAGAACCCATACCAAAATTTTTACCCGCCACAATTATAGATTTACCTGGAATTATCTTTGAAGCAAAATTAGGATCGATATCCTCCATAATATGTTTGGATAATTCTTTTATATCTGTTATAGAAAATTTGTATCTGCCAGAGATGATAAAATCCGTATTGATATTGTCACCTAACTTAATTGCCCTACCTTCTATTTTCATAATGGTTTTTGTCTATAACTGCCTAAACTCATCAGGATTCTTCACTTTAGACATTGCCACATCTAAAGTGATAAGCCCCTGCTGAAAGAGTTCTTTAAGGGATTTATCCATTGTCTTCATACCATATTGGCTACCTGTCTGCATAAGCGTCGGAATCTGTTCTATCTCTTGTTCTCGGATAAGGTTTCTTATACCCGGCGTGGCAATCATCACCTCATAGGCAAGCACTCTGCCACTTCCTGTGGCCTTGGGCAACAACAACTGTGAGATTACTCCCTGCAAAGAGTCAGCTAATTGAAGTTTAACCTGCTGTTGCTGATGTGGCGGAAATACGTCAATTATCCTCTCTACAGTCTGAGGTGCATCAGGCGTATGAAGCGTGGCTAAGACCAGATGACCCGTCTCTGCTGCAGTAAGTGTAGTAGAGATGGTCTCTAAATCGCGCATCTCACCTACTACAATCACATTGGGGTCCTGTCTTAATGCACGTTTAAGCGCCTCAGCAAAGGAGTGTGTGTCTGAATATACCTCCCGTTGTTTGATTATACTCTTTTTGTTTGAGTGTACAAATTCAATAGGGTCTTCAATACAGATAATAAGGCATTCTCGTTCATTATTAATTAAATCAATCATTGCTGCTAAGGTGGTGGTCTTTCCCACACCAGTTGGACCAGTAACTAAAACTAATCCGTTTGGTTTACGTGCCAGCTCTTTTGCAATCGCAGGCAAGCCCAAGTCATCAAGACTGGGTATCTTTAAAGGTACACGCCTAAATGCTGCCTCCACTGAACCCTTCTGGATATGGATATTTACCCTGAACCTATCTAATCCAGGAAGCGCCAAAGAAAAATCAAGCTCTAAATCCCGTTCGAACATCTCCTTTTGTGAATCGGTTAAAATACTATAGATCATCCTCTTTAGTTCTTGTCTGTTCAAAGGTTCTGAATTTGTGCGATGTAGTTTCCCATCAATCCGTAATATAGGAGGTTCCTTCTCTGTAAAATGTAAATCTGATGCATTTTTTTCCACGCACAACATCAACAGATCCCGTATCTCCATTTTATGACCTCCTTTAAGATTTATAAATACCGGCGAGGGTCTACAATTCGGCCTGCCAAAGCAGAAGCTGCTACTGTAGCAGGAGAAGCCAAGTAGATAAAAGCGTTGGGATTGCCCATCCTACCTTTAAAATTCCTGTTTGCAGATGAAATTACTACCTCTCCATCCGCAGGTATACCATTATGCGTCCCTACGCAAGGACCGCATCCTGGCGATACAATCACTGCCCCTGCCTTAATAAAGATCTCAATGATGCCTAACCTCAATGCCTCTAGAAATACCTGACGCGAGGAAGGAGCAATTATAAATTTAACACCTGCAGCAACCTTTTTTGATCCGGGCAGCTACCACAAGGTCACTTAATCTTCCGTTAGTACAAGTTCCTAAGAAAGCTTGGTGTATCCTTACATTTCTTATCTCATCTACTGATAAAACATTATCTACGCTGTGAGGACAGGCAACCTGAGGTTTAAGTTTAGATATATTATACTCCAAAATCTTCTCATATTGTGCATCTATATCTGGCAAAACCCCTTTTATTTTTTTACCTTGCCTGAGCCTTTCTTTAAGCCAACTCATTGTCTTTTTATCTACAGGCATAAAGCCTACCTTAGCGCCCATCTCTACTACCATATTGCATATACTAAAACGTCCATCCATATCTAATGCATCTATCACAGGGCCAGAGAATTCTATTGCCCTATAGGTAGCACCATCAGCCTTGATATCCTTAATAATACTAAGGATTATATCCTTGGCAAATACCCCTCTGGGAATTCTCCCTTTGATTATAAGCTTGATAGTCTTAGGTACCCTAAACCAATTCTTCCCTGTAGCCAAGGTTATTGCCAAATCTGTAGAACCAACGCCAGTAGAAAATGCACCCAAGGCACCGTAGGTACAGGTATGAGAATCTGCACCCAAAACCAGATCACCTGGCAGGATCTGTCCTGACTCAGGGATAACCTGATGACAAACGCCGCAGCCCACATCGTAAAGTTTGGCTTTAAAATCCTGGCTAAATTTCCGCATCTTTTTATGAACCTTAGATACTCCTTCGTTAGGAGATGGTGCGTTATGATCAATTACCATACAGAATCTTGTCTTAAATTTCTCTATACCTAATTCCTTTAATCCATCAATAATTATAGATGAGGTTCCATCTTGACCAAAGGCAAAATCCACCTTACAGAGACCAATATCTCCTGCCTTTAGATCCTTTCCTGCATGGGCACTTAATATCTTCTCTGCTATCGTCTTTCCCATAGCCACTTTTCTATCCTATCAAATGCTTCTCTCAGCTGCTCTATACTGGTAGCAAAGCTAATACGGATATAGTCATCTCTACCAAAACCTTCACCTGGTATAACTGCTACAGAGGCCTCCTGAAGCAAACGCTCGGCAAAGGCCAAAGAATCTAAACCAGTCTGGGAGATATCACAGAATATATAGAATGCACCTTCAGGTTTAATATAGCTCATCTCTTTAATAT
>JAMWDE010000180.1 GCA_023818905.1 Candidatus Omnitrophota bacterium
ACGTCCCTCAGTCCGAATAATGCAAAGTTAGATTCTTGCGTGACAGGCAGCGGTGCCGCTGTATGCAACACAGGAATAGCTGCGACTCCTAATTATTGTGCTGATGGAGGCTGGGCAGGTGAGCGATGCTCAACTGGAGGCGAGGGACCTTAATAGTCTAATTCGGTTATCTGCGATGTCTATCTATTGTGCTTCGCTTGAGTATTAAGCTCAATATTTATGAAGGTATTTTCAGCCCCATTACATATCTGTTTTGGAATTACCAACCAATGCAATTTAAATTGTAAGCATTGTCTTGCTTCAAATACTCGCAGCAATCCGGATTTAACCACAGAAGAGTTATTAGATATAATCAAACAGATTATCGAACTAAAAATATTCAATGTATCCATATTTGGTGGAGAGCCACTCTTAAGAAAGGATTTCTTTACTATAGTAGAAGCTCTAAATAAGCCATGGATAAGGTTAAGTCTTAACACAAATGGAACCTTAATTACTAAAGATTTAGCCAGAAAACTGGCAAGTTCTCCCATAAAAAATTACACCGTAAGTCTGGATGGCTCCTGTTCTGAAGTCCAAGACCCCATTAGAGGCAAGGGTTCTTTTGAGAAAAACATAGAGGGTATAAGGAATCTAATTGAATTAGATTGTAATGTCCTTATTTCAACTACGGTTACCCGGTATAATTATAAGGATGTGGAAAACATAGTTTTATTAGGTAAAAATATAGGTGCTAGACAAGTTAGATTTAATGAAGTGATGTATATAGGTAATGCTGCCTGTTACCATAAAAGTTTGATAATGACGCCAAAGGAAAAATTTGAGCTGTTAGAAAAGATTAAGGAGTTAAGAAGTAGATTTACGGGGTTTGTTACCGGTTCCCTTGTTCAGGTCTTAGATATAATGGAAGGAATCAAAGAAAATAAACATAATCTAGCATTTCCTTTAATTATACCGAGCTGTGGTGCAGCCACCACAAAGTGCGCTATAAGGCCAGATGGATTAGTTGTGCCTTGCGAAAATCTCTGGGATATTGTTGCTGGCGATTTAAAAATTAGCTCATTTTACAATATCTGGCATAACTCTCTTGTAATGAAGAAATTTAGGGAGACACTTGAAATAAAAGAAGAGGAAATTCCAGAGTGTAGTGGATGTACATATCTACGTCTCTGTTACAAAGGCCATCGCTGCACACCTTACTATCTTCCCGGAGATAAGTTTGAACACAAAGAACTCTACTGCTGGAACGAAGATGTCCTCAGCGCAAACTAATACAAAGCAACAAATACCTTCCTTACAATCCCTCTATTTTTATTTAACCTCATATTGCAACTTAAACTGCTTACACTGTTGGATAGCGCCTTCTTATATCGATAAAGAAGAAGCTCCTGCTGAGGCACCCTTTGAGCTTTTAAAAGATATTATAGACCAGGCAATTCCTCTGGGTTTAAAATCTATAAAGATTACTGGTGGAGAGCCGTTTTTAAACAAAAATATATTTCCTCTAATTAGTTATGCCTCAAGCAAAAAACTCAATATAAGTATTGAGACCAACGGCACGCTTATGGATGAAAAAACTACAAAATTCCTGAAAGAAAATCACGTAGGAATGGTTGCAGTCAGTTTAGATGGTCCAAATATAGAAATCCACGAAAGACTAAGGGCAAAACAGGGTTGTTTTGAAAAAACGCTTAAGGCTATAAAATTTCTAAAAAAATATGGCCTCAATGTTCAGGTGATTATGTCCATATATAAATTTAACTGTGAATATCTAGAAGATACAATAAACTTTGCCGAAGACTTGGGTGCAAATAGTTTTAAAATCAATTGCATCTCCAGTATCTCAAGGGGCAAGAACTTAAAAATAAAAGGTGATACCTTAGAAATTAGAGATTATCTTGAACTTAATCGCAAAATTAACAATGAAATCCAACCACGCCATAAAATAAAAATAATCTTAGATATACCGCCGGCTTTTAAAACTATAAAGGATATTAAAAAAAGTGGGAGATGCAATCTAAAATATATATTAGGAGTTCTGGCAGATGGCAGTATCTCTATCTGCGGAATAGGAGAGGTACTTTCTTCTTTAAAACTCGGAGATATTCGTAATGAAGCATTAGAAGATATCTGGAAGAATAACCCTATACTAAAGATATTAAGAGAAGATATCCCTCAGAAATTAGAAGGTATCTGTGGATATTGTATATTTAAAGGTTTCTGCTTAGGAAAATGCCGCGCCGAGGCATATTATGCTACGGCTAATTTTTTAAGTCCATTTTCTTTCTGTGATGAGGCATATAGATTAGGTCTATTTCCACAAAAGAATATGTTTCATAAAGAGGAGGTATTAGGTGAAAGATTATGTATTTAAACAGAATAAAGAGGTTATCTTTAGAGACGAGGGAGATGAGGCAATAATCTTTAATCCCCAGAATTCAGAGATTATAGTAATAAATTCTATTGGCCGTTTTATCTGGTCATTATGTGATGGAAAGAACACAAAGAAAGAAATCCTTAAAAAAATACTTGATGAGTTTGAGGTAAGTTCTGAGAAGGCAGAACAGGATTTAGACAAGTTCCTCACAGATTTAGAAAAAGCAGCATTTATTAAACAAGGATAATGAGGCTTATTATTAATATCGCCGGCATACCGCTATATCTAAAAGGAAACCTTTTCCCAAAGACCCTCTACCCTATCGA
>JAMWDE010000181.1:0-1520 GCA_023818905.1 Candidatus Omnitrophota bacterium
CCACATCCTCCTCTTCAATAATCCGTAAATAAGCGATGCAGATACAGCAAACAAGAACAGCAATGCAAATGAAGCCCATCCGCCCTGCACAATCTTTCCGAAAATCACAGTCAGAGGCGCTTTGGCGCTTATGATGAGGTATGCCAGATAAAAGAAGCATAATATAGCTAACGTTTTTTATCAAAAGCCTTGGCAATACCTTCTTCTATCTTTTTTAACATATTTTCTAAAATAGTATTTAGTTGTTGAGTTGACATCTCTAATTCTTTACCGCTAAACCCAAATTTGGTCTTATCTCTATAATTTTCCTTCAAGGTATGGGTTTGGTCCCAGTATTTGAAATCTTTATCAGGGGCATCATCTTGCAAATATCTTTCGGTTAACTGTGCCAGCTCAACCAAAAAACTATATATTTCTTCAGTAACGTAAATCTTTGTTCTTTTTGTTTTTTGAATGGCATCTTGTATAAACACAACCAATCTCTTTAACTCTTGAGTTTCACAGAGTGATGAGCCCAGTAGTGCAGGGAGTCCGTTTAGTGCATCAAACCAGTTGGGTTTATCTGCTTCCATCTCAATACCTATACCAAAGGGGTCTAGAGATGCTAACTTATTTACTACTAGACATAGTAGTTTATTTATTAAACAGGTTTGATAGATTTGACCTTTTCCGTATTGGATTCTGGCCCAATACGGTTGTTCGGTTCTTTCCTCAAGCATCTTTAATTTGGTTTCGTCTAAAAATACAGATTTATATTGCCTTACGCCTTTATCTGTGAGCACGTATTTTTTACTACGCGGTTTAACCATTGTGGCGTTATCAAAGAAAACAAAGGTCTTTTTGTCAAAAATAAGTTCTTCCAATTTCTCCGGGTAGATGCCCAAATAATTCTCTAATAGATCTAGATTATAATGCCAATGGTCTATCCAATATCCATCGCTGTGGTGTGCTTTTTGTATCGGATGGCAATGCGGAATCAAAGCCTCTAAAAATTCATCATAGTTAACTTTTAATTTAATTCTGTTTTCTTCAATGAAAAATATCAATTCTCCAGGCGTAAAGGGATTAGCCAAGAAAGATTTTAAGGATTGCATGTCATTTGGTTCTACAATATCTCTTAGTATATCTGTTAGATTATTTATATTATCAGCGATGAAACCCGTACCTTCTAGTACCAGTGGGTTAAAACCATCTGACTGTATCAGGTTCAAAAAGGTAATTACGTCATAGTCGTTGATTTCAGGGATAAACCAGATATTACACCTGCGATTTTGATTGACATCGCGGTAGTTCCCATTGCCCTGAGAAAGATATGAGGGTTGAATTTGGAATCTGTTGTAGTCTCTTTCCAGATCTCCGTGTTTCCTTGTATATATATAGAACACCGAACGAGTTCCGTTATTATTCTGAAAGATGACTGGATAACCACCTCTAATGATATTGTCTAAATAGGTCTGTTTAGCATAGAGATTGAATACCTGTGAGCTACTTGTTGTGTTTATATCTTCTTGAAGCTGCCT
>JAMWDE010000181.1:1530-2694 GCA_023818905.1 Candidatus Omnitrophota bacterium
AAGCGTTTTATTCTCTACTCGTTTTTTGTCTAGATACTCTGGGGCGATAATCTTAGATGTATAAGAATTCAACATATCCTTATTTCTCATACATCCAATTATAGAATACAGTGTTTTTCCCTGGGTGTCCGATAACTCAAAATTTAGAAATGTAAAGCCAGCGGGAGTTTTACTTTGAACCAACTCTTTTTTAGGAGGTGTAAATTTTTCTGTGCCCATAAATTTATGGGCGTAAGTAAGGTCTAATATCTGTCCAAATATATGCTCTGGGTCAATGATAGGTTTTATTATCTGAGGTTTTTCGTTTATGGTATGGAAGCTGAGGTAGAAGTTTCCTTCTTCTATGTGTATAACCTCAGGCCTATCAGTAGGGTCAACATCTAATTTATAAAAAGGCACACCGTTTTCTAAATTTTCTACCTTCATCCATGCTTCTACCGTGCGCCCTAATTTCTTGAGAAATAGATTGCTGGTACCAAATGGGACGATTTGAGGTAATCCGTCCAATAACTCAATCCTTTTGGGGGTTTTAGATATGTTTTTTATATTGATTATCCTAACCAAGGCTGCATAGGAATCATTGGGTATGGTAAAATATTCTATATCTATCTTAATTCCTAAAGTGAAATTATACTCCTCCAATCTTAAATCGTAGGATGTAATAAACATACGGCTTGTAATCTCAAAATTATTATTTATAAAGCCCCTCTGAAAAGGCTCGTAAAGGATATTTTTTTTTGTAGTATACAATTTTATAAATGTCCTAAATCCATATATATTGACAAGTTGCCAGGCCTTATTGGCAGGAAAGAATTCTAAGATAGAGTGGTCTTTATCTTCTGTTCCAAAACTTATTATCGCCTGCCCCCTGTTAACATAAAAAACCCACATAGGTATACCATATTTACCGGCAATACCTGGGAAGAAGTTAGCAAATGGACGTAGAAAACAATAATTGTCAATAACAAACTCTCCAGATTTGCTAAGATAGCATTTTACTTTCTTTTCTCGTGTACTATTCATTGAAAAGACCTCCTTGTAAACTTTACTTATTTTACATATTTTAAGGAGATTGTCTACTAAAAATTTGTTACCGCAATATAATAATGTCACCTTTCTGCAAAGTAGAAATGTCAGGGTAGCTTGATGTAAAATACCGCCTCT
>JAMWDE010000182.1 GCA_023818905.1 Candidatus Omnitrophota bacterium
ATCATCTATGATCGGATAAAAAAGAGGTTAAACAAGAGAGTTAAGCCGGGTTTAAAAAGATTACTTAGACAGGTTTTATATCAGATGGAGATATTTAATGCCGTGGTTTGTATACCGAGTTATTTTCAGAAAGAATTATTGGGCATTCTGCTTCTGGGAGCCAAAAGGAATGGAAGGAGCTTTAAGCAAGACGAAATAGATTTTTTTATTGCCCTTTCCTCTGATGTGGCAATGGCTATCAGAAACGCCCAGCTTTTTAGGGAGCTCAGGTTAGAATTGGAGAGAAAGCAAAAACTCTTTATTAATACTACCATTGCTTTAGCAGCAGCCATTGATGCCAAAGACCACTACACCCACGGACACACCTCACGCGTAACCTCTCTTAGTTTACTTCTCGCAGAAAAACTTAAACAGAACAAGAAAAATATCTTTCCCGAGAGATTCTTTGAGCAACTTCATATTGCCAGTCTTCTGCATGATATCGGAAAGATAGGTATCCCAGAGCATATACTAAATAAAAAAGGACCATTGAATGAAGAGGAAAAAAGGCTTATGCAAGAGCATACCTTGGTAGGAGTGAATATCTTGCAACCTATAAAGGAATTAGAGGATTCTATATTGGGCATTAAATATCATCATGAGGCTTACGATGGCTCAGGATATCCGGAAGGACTAAAGGGAGAACAGATCCCTTTGATAGCCTCCATTATTTCAGTAGCGGATGCCTACGATGCTATGACTTCTGATAGACCATATCGCAGTTGCCTTTCTAAGCAAGAAGCCATAGAGGAGATTAAATCTCAAAGCGGTAAAAAATTCAATCCCCAAGTTGTTTATGCATTAGTTAAGCTTTATGAAGAAGGAAAACTCTAACCGGTATGCATCCAATAAACGTATAATCCTTATGTACATTTCTGAGATTTCAGGACATCATAGTGCAACCTTAGCTATTGAGGAAGACTTAAGGAGATTGGAGCATAATCTTGAAATTCTAAACATCAATGGCTTTCATTATACCAATCCTATCTCTGAAAAAATCGTGAATCGTATTTATATGACGATGATAAAGAGATTGCCTGGGATTTGGGATTATCTTTACGATAATCCCAGGATAGCCCGAAAGATAGATAAACTGAAGGCCGTTCTACACAGATTCAACTCTTCAAAATTAAAAAGGCTTTTTGATAATTTTCAGCCCGATGTGGTGGCTTGCACTCAGGCATTTCCCTGCGGTATGGTAGCGGATTTTAAAAAAATATACAATTATAAGGTACCGTTGGTAGCTGTACTTACCGATTACGCGCCTCATACCTATTGGATATATGAGACTATAGATTACTACATAACACCCTCACAAGAGACAAACCAACGCTTTATCAAGAAGGGCGTGCCAAAGGAGAAGATGATAGATTTAGGCATACCTTTTAGTCCTAGGTTTAATGAGGTATTGCCCAAGGATGTTATTGCTCAGAAGTTAGGTTTAAATCTCCAATTGCCTACTATATTGATTATGGGTGGCGGTCATGGCTTAGGTCCGATTAAAAGGATCATAGAGAGCTTAGAGGAGTCTAAAATGCAGTTTCAGGAGATTGTTGTTGTTGGCGCCAATAAGAATCTTTACAGTAATTTAAAAATGAATTTAACCAACTATAGAAAAAAAATATTACTTTTTGGTTATGTTAATAATATAAATGAATTTATGGATGTGTCTGAGATGATTATTACTAAACTAGGTGGTATTACCACTGCCGAGGCATTAGCCAAAAGATTACCAATGATTATTGTGAATCCTATACCTGGACAGGAAGTGAATAATACAGAATATCTAACTCGATATGGCGCAGCCATTAAAGTAGATACCCCCTTTAAGATTAGAGAGGTTGTAGAGGATTTATTCTTAAATCCTGCGAAACTGGCACAGATGCGTGAGGCTTGTGGTGCTATAAGTAAGCCCAATGCCAGCTTAGATATAGCCAAACTCCTTCTAGATTTATCTTGAGATTACAGTGTTGAACTATCTCCTGTATCGTTTAGGTCAATTTATTGCACTATGTTTACCATTGCGTTTAGCATATATGATAGCAGTTTGTCTATCTGATCTGCGCTATGCGTTTGCTTATAATGACCGCCAGGCAGTAAAGGAGAATCTAAAGGCAATCTTCCCTGATAAGTCAGATAGACAAATCCGAGGCATACGCATTCATATGTTCAGGAATTTTGCCAAATACCTTGTAGATTTTTTTCGCTTTTCCAAGTTGGATATAGATTATATAAGAAGAAATGTTAAAATTCAGAACCAGCATTATATTGATGATGCGCTTAAAGAAAATAAGGGGGTTATCACCCTTACCGCCCATATAGGAAATTGGGAATTAGGAGGAGTGATAATCGCACTTTTGGGGTATCCTTTCTGGGCAGTAGCATTGCCTCATAAGCACAAAAAGATAAATGATTTTTTTAATCGTCAGAGGAAGATAAAGGGTATCAATGTTATACCCTTGGGCAACGCAGTTAGACGCTGTCTGAGGCTTTTAGAAGAGAATAAGATTGTAGGATTAGTGGGCGATAGGGATTTTACAGAAAATGGGATGGTAGTCGACTTCTTAGGTAAACCCACGATTTTACCTGTAGGCCCCGCAGCCT
>JAMWDE010000183.1 GCA_023818905.1 Candidatus Omnitrophota bacterium
TAGATACGGTTCTGCAGGGTGAATTTGTGGACGGTTCTAGGTTCATTGTTAATATACCTGAGAATGACCAAGAGCTGCTAGATCTTTTGCGACAGAATGTAAGAAATTTTTAAATAAAGCCTCCCCGTACATTACTTGCAGGTTTATTATTCAATTTGGGACCGGTGATTCTGTTGATACTATTCTGGTGGATGATGGCCAGTCGTGGAGAACAGTTAGGAAACAGAATTTTGTCCTTTGGTAAGGTACGACCCAAGATACACAGTGAAAAGGACGGAGAGAGAGTAACGTTTAATGATGTAGCAGGAGTAGATGAGGCAAAAGAGGAACTGAAAGAGGTTATAGAGTTCTTAAAAGACCCCAAGAGATTTCAAAAATTAGGTGGAAAGATACCCAAGGGAGTTCTACTTGTAGGTCCACCAGGCTGTGGAAAAACTCTTATTGCCAGGGCAGTAGCAGGTGAGGCAGGAGTTCCATTTTTTAGTATTTCGGGCTCTGATTTTGTAGAGATGTTTGTAGGGGTAGGTGCCAGTCGTGTAAGAGACCTCTTTGAACAAGGTAGGAAAGCGGCAAAGGCCTCAGGTAAGGGGGCGATAATTTTTATTGATGAGATTGACGCTGTAGGACGTCTACGTTTTGCCGGTATCGGCGGAGGGCATGATGAACGAGAACAAACCCTTAATGCCCTATTAGTAGAGATGGATGGTTTTGATGCTCAACAGGGTATCATTTTAATTGCTGCTACTAATAGACCTGATACCCTTGACCCTGCACTTTTGCGTCCAGGTAGATTCGACCGCCATATATTAATTAACCTACCCGATATAAAAGGTAGGGAAGAGATACTGAAGGTCCATACTCGTAAGTTAAAACTTGCTACCAACGTTGATTTGAAATCTATTGCCAGTCAAACACCGGGTTTTTCAGGTGCGGATATAGCCAACCTTTGCAATGAAGCAGCTTTATTAGCAGCAAGATACAATAAGGATGCGATAGAGATGGCCGATTTCGAGAAATCTATAGAGAGAGTTTTAATGGGACCCGAAAAGAAAAGCCACATTATGTCTAAGAGAGAAAAGGAGATAACAGCCCTTCATGAAGCTGGACATGCACTTTTATCTTTAATCATACCGGAGGTTAATCCCTTAAAGAAGGTTTCCATAATCCCCCGCGGATTATCTGGTGGTTATACCTTTACTCCACCACTTGAAGATAGACACTACTGGACAAAAAAAGAACTTATTGCAGAGATTACCCTTATGTTAGGTGGTCGCGCCTCAGAAGAGATAAACTTAAATGATATAACTACTGGGGCACAGAACGATTTGGAGATGGCTACTCAGATGGCAAGGAAAATGGTCACACAGTTCGGCATGTCAGATAGATTAGGTAATATTACCCTGGGTAGGCGTGAAGGGTTACTATTCTTAGGACGGGATATCATAGAAGAAAAAAATTATAGCGAAGAGACAGCACGGCTTATAGATGAAGAGACCAAAAAGATAGTTGATGAGGCCTATTCTACAGCAAAGAGTCTATTAAAGCAAAATCTCGATAAACTTAGGATACTATCAGAAGCACTTTTGCAGAAAGAAGTCCTCAGTGGAGAAGAGGTAAAAAGACTCTTGGGTATAGAAAAACCCACTACCTCTTAATCTTAAAGCCACCAATAATAATCTAAAGATAATGGCAATAAGAATTATAGAAATAGAAGATCAGAAAGAATTAAAACAGATTATGCAGGATATACGTGTCGATCCATACGGAATAAGAATTATGTTACCCAAAGCTATAGACCGTCTTATCAGGATAAATTCTATATCCAACATTACTGCAAATATACTTAAACAGGAGATGCTATCTTTAGGAGGAGACGTTGCTGTATCTAAGGATGCACTAACAGGAAGAACCCCAAAAACCGATTGTCTTTTGATAGGGAATCTGTCTCAGTTTAATCGCCTAAAAGATAAACTGACCAGGCAACCTTTTGGATTGGGTAATTTAGCCAGAGATATATCTCGTGCGTTGAATAATTATCAAAATGATAGATTTATTCTGAGATTAGGAGGATATAAGCTCAACTTAGGAAGACGTACTCATATTATGGGAATTATAAATCTTACGCCAGATTCCTTTAGCGGAAACGGACTCTATGCTTTATCTTCTAAGGTAAGTTCTATATCTGGCGTGGTAGATCTGGTTAAGAGAATGTCGGATGACGGAGCAGATATTATTGATATAGGAGGAGAATCATCGCGACCAGGTGCAAGACCTGTGCCTTTAAAAGAGGAATTAAAAAGGACTATCCCTGTAATTAAAGTGCTAACAAAGAAAATAAAAATACCCCTATCAATTGATACCTATAAACCTGAGGTTGCTCGACAGGCATTAGATAATGGAGCAGTGATAGTTAATGATATAACCGGACTCAGAAACCCTAAGATGATAAGCATTGTTTCCGGATACAAGGCGGGCGTAGTTATTATGCATATGAAGGGGAGGCCTTTAACTATGCAGAGCAATCCTACCTATCTTTGTTTAATTGAAGAAATTGTAGAATATTTGTCAGACGCAATTAAAAAGGCATTCGAGGCAGGGATAGATAAAGACAAGATTATTATTGACCCTGGTATAGGATTTGG
>JAMWDE010000006.1:0-1848 GCA_023818905.1 Candidatus Omnitrophota bacterium
CTACCTGTAGGTCCACATACAAGCAACATACCATGCGGTAGACGGCACAAGTTTTTTAGTGTAGAAACGACCTGCTCGCTAAATCCTAACTTTTCGATATCAAGTGTAGCCTGGGATTTATCTAATATACGTATAGCTACCTTCTCGCCACAGCTGGAAGGTAAAATAGATACGCGGAAATCAACCTCTTTGCCTAATATCTTAACCTTAAAACGACCATCTTGGGGCAATCTGTGTTCAGCGATATCCAAATCAGACATTACCTTAACTCGCGAAACAATGGAAGGATGCATACTCTTCTGCGGAGCCACCTGTTCCTGTAAAACGCCATCGATACGAAAACGCACCCGTAATTTTTTTTCCTGTGGTTCTATAAGTATATCTGATGCCCTCTTCTTTACTGCCTCTTCTAAAAGCATATTGGTAATCTTTATTGCAGGCGCCTCATGACCAATCCGAGTCAACTCCTGATCGCTGATAATCGGTTCTTTTTCTTCTTTTATAAGTTCTATAGAAGAAGTTGACATTTCTCTAACTATATTATCTATAGTATCTTTTGTAGTATCAGGATAGGCCATTTCTATAGCTTGTAGAATATCCTGAACTGAGGCAATAAAAGGATTTATCTTGTAACCAGTAAGGGCCTCTACATGGTCTATAGCAAATATATTTAATGGGTCTGCCATAGCCAAGGTTACCGTATCTCCCATTTTAGAAACAGGCAATATTTGATAATGACTGGCTATATCCCGGGGAATGATCTTGGCAATCTCTGGTTGTATTTTAAAACGCTTTAAATCAATTAAAGGCAAACCCAATTCTTTACTTAACGTAGTAATAAGGCTAATCTCTTTTATGTAATCAAGCTCCAACAGAATGTCACTAAGTTTACCGCCTTTACCCTTTTGAATCTCTAAGGCCTTATCCAATTGTTCCTGTGTAATAAGTTTATTTTTAATCAATATCTCTATCAACCTTTCTTTAAGGGAAGCCATTTTTTATCTTGTATCCTTATAATATTTCTCAATTGCCATTTTAATATCGGTAGAGGTAGAAACAAAGGCCTGAACACTACAACCTGTAATCAACTCTACATCCTCAATTGCCTGAACATTGAGCGGATTGGACATCGCCACAGTAAGATTATTGCCAATCTTATCAATAGGCAAAATCAGATACTGTTTAGCGACCCGTGCTGGTATAATCTTGGCAATCTCAGGACTGATCTCATAATTGCTAAGGGGTAGATATGGGAACCCATACTGGGCAGTCAAAGCCTGAGCAATATCCTCTTCTTTGGTAAAGCCTAATTCAACAAGTATCTCTCCAATCAAGCCACCTTTTTCTTTCTGAAACTCTAATGCCTTATCTAACTGCTGCGGAGTAACTAGCCCTCTCTCAATAAGTAATTCACCCAACTGTTTGGTTATAATCTTTCTTAATGGCATAATAGTCTTTTTTATAACGACTAACCGATAACGCGATTTTTGCCTTGCATCTTAGCAAGATTAAGTGATTCTCTTGCTTTCATCATCAAATCGCCTGCCTCAACTCCATCAAGCGGATTCTCGCTTACCCCTGCACTGACCGTAATCCTCTTGGTAACATCTAGCTCTTCAGAAAAGGTAAGCTCTATCTTGCTCCTGATATTCTCGGCTATCTGGGTAGCGTAACGCTTGTTCTTCTCAGGCAAGACTACAGCAAATTCATCCTCTCCTATTCTCGCTACACGATCAATCTCAGTAACAGAATCTCTGATTATAGAGGCAATCTTTTTAAGAACATTCTCTACTTGAGTGGTATCTGATCTCTGGCGAAATATCTGAAAATTGTCAATATTGAATATAA
>JAMWDE010000006.1:1858-15415 GCA_023818905.1 Candidatus Omnitrophota bacterium
GCCTCTGGTAGATAATCGCCCTTCTAATCTCTTCTTGTAGGCGGTTATAAATAAATGTCTCATTGTATAGACCTGTCAGCGTATCCTTTATTTCCAATTTTTCTATACGATGGGTCAACATATCATTCTCAATGGCAATGGCTGTCTGTTTTGCAAATATATCTAGTAACTCTATATCGTCTTTTTTATATAAAAATTCATCGCGGTTATTACCCACACCTAAAATGGCCTTTATTTTACCCTTTAAAAATATAGGCAACGCAAGGGCATTCTTCAGCTTAAATGTTTCTTTAAAATACTTTTTTATATCTTCTGAAAGTATGTTCTCCTGGTCCAGTATCAGTTGCTTGTATGTACCAATAACCTTATAGAAATTTTCATCGGGTTCTAGTTTTATTCTTAAAAGATCCTGTGCCCCAACTCCATCAACAGCTCTCATCTGAAAGGTCTCTGAAATATCTGATTGAAATAACATATAAGCCACATCTGAGTCTGTCAATAAACGCGCCTTTTCTGTAATCAATTTAAGTATATTATCCAAATTTGCACCTTGAGAAATCAAAGAACTTATCTGTAGCAAACTGGAAAATACATATATGCGTTTCTGTATCTCTAAATTTAACTCTGCAGTCCTCTGGCTATAATTCTTAAGCTCTTCCATATTCATACGGATGCGTCCGGTAAGTTGATTCAAGGCATTCCCTAAGTCTCCTAACTCATCATCGCGCTTTAAGTCAATATGATAAGATGTATCACCTGAGGCTATCAATTCAGCCTTTTTCGAAATAAATACGATATGGTCAAATATTCTTTTTAATATAAAAAACCCAATATTAGAAATAACTATCATAATCAATATAACTATGGGTATTCTGATATCTAACTCGGCACCGCTCTGGGGGTAGATGTATCTTAAGATAATGTAAATGCACACCACTAATGGAGCATTCGCCATAAGATAAAATGCTACCTTAAGTTTATAATTTAGCCCTTTTGAAATAAAGGGTAGAAAAGTGTGTCTTTTCATTTTAGACCCCCTGTATAGAGGTTTACGTTAAAAAATAAGATAGTTTTCATTATATATTATATCTCACTTTATATCAATAATTTGTTATATTCCAACACTAATCTTTCTCTATCTGTGCCAATCTCTAGAAAATCCCAAGGCAATATCTTGTCCGGAGATTTTTCCTTGAGATAAATTTCTGGCCTTACATTCAATTCTCTAAATCCATCCTCCCAGATATCAAACACAAAACAATTATCCCAGGCATCAAATCTGGCTCCCCTCTGAAAGACGTGTAGAATTACTTTGCCCAATCTTCTATCTCCTCGAGAAAGCACCCCTTCCAAGAAACTCATATAAGGATTATGGAAACTGAGCCTTAAGTTCTTAAGTGCGCCCGCCCTCATCTTGAGGTAATGCTGTTTACTTTTAATAATGTCTATATCTTCCATCCTTAACCACTGAAGAGGGGTATGAGGCTTTGGTATAAATGTATTTATACTGATGTTTACCTGCGCCGGCTTTTTATTTACCTTTCTTCTTAACTCCGAGGTAGTGTAAGAAAAATCAATGATATTATCTAAGTCAGCCTGTCTCTCGCCTGGTAAGCCAATCATAAAATAGAGTTTTATATGCTGATAACCTAACTGATACGCCTTCTCTATTGTGGCAAAGAACTTTTGGACATCAAAATGTTTGTTAATCTTTCTACGTAGTTCTTCGCTTGCAGATTCAGGCGCAAAGGTAAGGCCTGTTTTCTTAAATGTAGCTATAACGTCAGAAATCTTACCTACAGCATCTCTAGGCCTTATAGAAGGTAGCGAAATACTCACCCCTTTTTCTTTAAAGTTAGAAACCAATAGTTTAACTAAATCTAAAATATTAGGGTAATCGCATACTGATAAACCTCCTAAAGATATCTCTTCATAACCGGTGCGGTTATAAATTTCTTGAGCAATAGATAATATACTGTTAGTGTCTCTTATTCTAAATGGGAAATACTGGAACCGCGCCTGACAGAAACTGCAGACGTTTGGGCAACCACGCATAATCTCTACATTGATACGGTCATGTATAATCTGTGTATAAGGCACAAGCCAATCTAAAGGATAGTATACCTGATCTAAATCTCTTATAAAACGTTTTTTGACCTTACAAGGGACATCCGGATCTTTAGGTCTAAAACTTGCGATGTTGCCTTCTGAAGTATAACTCACTTCATACAGACAAGGCACATAGACGCCTTCTATCTTAGAAAGCATGATAAGTAGATCCTGTTTGTCTATCTTTCTGTTCGTTAGCCTATGCTTATATTTTCTATAGATATCTACTATCTCTAAAATTGCCTCTTCAGCTTCTCCAATAACAAACAGGTCAAAGAATTCATGCATTGGCTCTGGATTCAATACGCAACTACCACCACCAACAACCAAAGGATAGTTATAGTCACGTTCACAAGACTCCAAGGGGATCTTGCCTAAATCTAGGATATTTAATACATTGGTATAATTTAACTCATAACCTAAACAGAAACCTATGATATCGAAATCCCTAAGCCTTCTCTGAGTCTCTAGAGAAAATATCTCTCTTGAATTCCTGCGCAAAATCTTCTCCATATCTATATGAGGGGAAAAGAACCTCTCGCAGGATACATCGGGAAGGTTATTTAATATACTATAAATAATCCTAAATCCCAAGTTGCTCATACCTACCTCGTACAGGTCTGGAAAGCAAAGAGCAAATTTAATGTATGATGAATCAAAATCTTTTTTGGGTGTATTCCACTCCTTACCTATGTAGCGAGCAGGTTTATTCACCTTTAATAAGATATCCTCATCTAAATTCATAGCTCAATCAAAATACTCCTCTGGTCTTATATATATTGGCTAATATTCCCAAATCCATAAATGTGGTTAATACCGATGAGCCTCCGTAGCTCATTAAAGGAAGAGGCAGACCCACGACAGGAGCAAAACCCAGTGTCATAGCAATATTGATAAAGACCTGTGTAGCTAACATTAAGGTTATCCCAAAAGCCAGAAGTCTACCAAACTGCTCGTTAGTTCTTAAAGCAATGCTTATACCTTGTTTGATTAAAAGGTAATACAATAGTAACACTATACTACAACCGAACAGCCCCCACTCTTCGGCAAAGCTAGCAAAGATAAAATCGGTATGTGCTTCGGGTAAGAAATGAAGCTGTCCTTGGGTACCTGAAAGCCAACCTTTGCCAAAGATGCCTCCTGAGCCGATTGCGATTTTAGATTGAATCACAGTGTAGCCTGCACCCAATGGGTCTATATCAGGATTTAAAAATACAAGTAATCTCTCTTTCTGATAATCTCTCAAAAAATGCCATAATAACGGTAAAGATATAAGAACCATCAGGAAAAATATAACCAGATACTTCAACCTTACCGGCGCAAGAAAAAGTATCACTATAAATATGAAAATAAGCATCAAGCCGCTACCCAAATCCGGTTGCTCAACAATTAATCCTACAGGTAAAGCCGTAAACAAAAATGGTATTAGCAAACTCCGAAATACGCCACCTTGAAAAGCATTTGAAGAAATGCTCTGAGTAGACCTTCTACTAAAATATCTTGCTAGGAATATTATCATAATTAGTTTTATAGCTTCAGAAGGTTGAAAGTTAAACCAGGCCAATCTCAACCAACGCTGCGCACCTAAACGGACAACACCTAAAATAAATACCAGTAACAATAAACACAATCCAAATATATATAATAGATAAGCCATATCCCAGAGTCGGCGATAGTTCAGATTAGATAATCCGATAAACACCAAAATACCCAATAAGACCCAAAATATTTGACGTCTATAAGCCAGATGCCATAATCTGGCCTCCTTTTGAAAGGTACTGCTGTAGATAGAAATAATCCCAACTGTACAGATCAAAAGTGCAATCACCAATATTCTTAAAATATAACCCCTCATTTTCTATAATAACCCTTCCTGAAGCATCCTTTCTATCATCTGCTTTGCCAGCATACAGGAGAATTGACCAGAACCCCCATTCTCTAAAAATACACACCCTACAAATTTAGGTTCCTTAAATGGTAAAAAGAAAACAAACCAGGCATGAGGTTGATCATTCTTAACCTGCGCGGTGCCGGTCTTACCAGCTACTGATACAGGAAGTTCTGATAACAGATGAGCTGTACCAGTAGGATCTTTGACCACCTGAAGCAATCCCTGTCTTATAGAATCTATGGTCTTTTGTCTTATACCAAGGTGTATATTTTTATTTTGAGGATATCTAATTTCTTTTCTATCTATCATCTTTACTATAAACGGTTTTGGTAATACTCCTCCATTAGCAAATACTGCCATCATACAGGTAAGCTGTAGGGGTGTTACTAAAAGCTCTCCTTGGCCAATAGCGAGATTTGCTGTATCCCCATCAAACCAGTTTCTCATCTTATAGAGCCTTTTCCAAAGTACAGAAGGCACAAAACCCTCTGTCTCATACGGTAGGTCAACAGAGGTCTTCCTGGACAAGCCAAACTTAAGTGCATAATTATAGATTTCCTGTGGCCCTAAGGCCAAGCCTGTCTTATAAAAAAATACGTTGCAAGAATGGGTTATTGCTTGAATAAGATTCTCTTGATGGTGGGTATCCCAACAGGCGAATCTCTGTTTACCGATATCCATGTGTCCCAAACAGAAAAAATTGGTAGAGAGGCTAATCTTTGAGATTTCCAAGGCAGCTGTAGCTACTATTAATTTAAATATCGAACCAGCAGGGTAACTACTACTGATCGCCCGATTAACTAATGGCGCCTCAGAAGCATTTAATATTTCCTTAACAGTATCCAATTTTCTAACAAAAATATTGGGATCAAAATTTGGACTACTCGCCATCGCTAAGATCTCACCGGTATAAGGCTGCATAACCACAATACAGCCCTTTCTGCCATTAAGCACATCCTCGGCTATCTTCTGTATATCTATATCTAATGTCAAGGTTATATCCTTACCATTTTTGGGTAACTTGAAACCCAAAATCCTTCTTGTTCTACCGTGACTATCCACCTCAAATATACTCCCCCCTTCCTGCTGGCGTAGATAGTAATCATACCTTTCCTCTATGCCTCCAAAACCTACTATGTCTTTCGTCTTGTATCCGTAATCTGTAAGCCTGGTGAGGCGCCAATGGTCAATCTCATCAAGATAACCCAAGACGTGACAGGCAAGCTTGCCATAAGGATAACTTCGCAAAGGATGTTGTCTAATAATTATACCGGGCAGATTAAATTTTAACTCCTCCAAGGCAATCGCTTTCTGGGTATCTATATTTTTTGCAATAACCACAGGTAATGACGATGCTACATAGCCCCTTTGAAAAACAGTCTTCAGTTCAGCAAAATTCTTCCCTAAGATTTTAGACAGAACCATAAGGATGTTATCAGTCAATTCTTTATCTTGAGGAACCAACAATACATCGTAGGTGAGTCTGTTATCTGCAAGAATATTTCCTTTACGATCGAGTATCCTGCCCCGTGCGCCATACTGAGAAAGAAGACGAATGCTGTTCTTTCTGCTTAACTCGCTAAATGTAACATTCTTTATTAACTGCATATACAATAATCCTATAAAAAGGATCACAAAAAACAGGCCCATACAAAATTTAACAATCTTTATTCTCATATTTTAATGTTAATTTAAATTATTAGCATCCTCTTAAGATCCGACAGACAACAAAGAGGAATCTTTTAAGTTCCTTTTGGTTAGACGGATTGGATTAAATTTTGAAATAATACTACTCATTAGCTCAAAAACAAAGAAAGATACCACTGCAGTATATACAGATTCCCACAATGCCATACGCATAAAAGTTGTTATGCCTATGCTAGCTACGCCACACAGATAGTATATCAGTCTAATTACAGCAGCATTAAATATCCCAATGATAAACGTAAGTATGGCTCTTATATAATTGTAATCGATGGTTATCTTTTTTGATAACCTTATTATAAAAAAAGACCAGAAAGGTAAAATTAGGACATCTATACCAATGCCATTTACCAAAAAAATATCTTTAATAAAACCTAAAAAGGCGCTTAAGAAAATAGCGTATCTCAGATCAAAGAAAAGGCTTACTAACATCAATCCTATCAAAGTAAGGTCTGGTTTGATGTCAAAAATCTTAAGGCAATCTAAAACTGTAACTTGCAATAAAATCAAAATAGGTATCACCATTAAGAAAAACCAGGGCTTCATGAGATAATTATAAATACCTCTTCAATATTAGATAGATTTACAAAAGGCTTAATTATAGCATAACAACTTAGCCCAGAAAATTCTTCTACAATTTCGGATACTAATCCGATAGGCAAACCTTTAGGATAGGCTCCAGTTAATCCTGAAGTAACAACTACGTCTTGAATCTTGATATCCGCTTGACGAGGCAGATATTTCATAACTAAGGTATTTCCCAGTGCACCACTAACAAGTCCCTCTTGACGACTACGCTGCAGAATAGCAGAAACGCTCAGATTAGGATCGTTGATAAGCATAATCTTACTAGTCGATAGAGTAACCTCTGTCACTCTTCCAATAAGCCCTTCAGGGCCTATAGCTACCATCCCTGGTTTTATACCACTGTTACTACCTTTATCTATAATAATAATTGATGACCAACTATCTGGTGAACGAGCGATAAGACGGGCAGCTAATAAGTTATAAACAGATCTCTGCTTAAAAGAAAGTAAATTCTTTAAGCGGATATTTTCCAAGCGTATCTCTTCCATAGCCTGAAGCTTATGTTTTAACAAACCCAGCTCTCTTTTTAATGTCTCGTTTTGAATTAGATTACGCTGATAAAAGATGAGCCCTTCTATCTGGCGTCTTGCCAGATTGAATGCAATAAGAGGATATTTAAGAATATCAACAGCAGGTTTTCTTAAAAGGGGGATTAATAAGGATAAGGATAATAAAGAAAGAACAACTGTTAAGGCATAAATTAAGTTTTTCTTTTTGGCCCTAAACACATTTTATGTTACTTAGATGGCTTAAGAGTGTAACTCGGATTTTATAGGAACAGTGACTTTTTTAAGATAACGTATTTCGTTTAAGACCTTACCTGTACCATTGGCTACAGCAGTCAGTGGGTCTTCGGCAATATGAACCGGAAGCCCTGTCTCTTCTGAAATCAATCTATCCAATCCTCTCAAAAGAGACCCTCCTCCAGCCATCACAATACCATGTTCAATCAAATCTGCAGCTAATTCAGGAGGAGTCCTTTCTAGAGAAACCTTAGTTATTTCTAATATAGAACGCAAAGGTTCCTGCAACGCCTCTCTGATCTCCTCAGAGGTTATAGTTACAGTTTTGGGCAAGCCACCTACCAAATCTCTTCCCTTTACTTCCATGCTCATCTCTTCATCTAAAGGATAAGCGGAACCGATCTTTATCTTTATCTCTTCAGCAGTACGTTCCCCAATCATCAAATTGTATGTTTTCTTCAAATATTCTATAATTGCCTCGTCCATCTCATCTCCACCTATGCGGATAGATTTAGAGAAAACAATTCCAGCTAATGAGATTACGGCTATCTCAGTAGTGCCGCCACCTATATCTATAACCATATTCCCTACCGGTTCCTGAATGGGTAATCCCACGCCAATAGCTGCAGCAATAGGCTCTTCAATCAAGAAGACCTCTCTAGCACCTGCACGTTCCGCTGACTCTTTCACTGCGCGTTTTTCTACCTCAGTAATTCCTGAAGGTATTGCAATCACTATGCGAGGCCTTATCTGAAAACGCCTGCGGCGCACCTTCTGTATAAAGTGCCTTAACATTGCTTCAGTAATCTCAAAATCAGTAATTACTCCATCCTTCATTGGTCTAATGGCTATGATATTACCTGGAGTGCGACCTAACATACGCTTTGCCTCTTCTCCTACTGCTAAAACATTGGATGTGCCGCGTTCTACTGCCACCACCGATGGTTCACAGAGAACAATACCTTCTCCTTTTAAATAGACCAGCGTGGTAGCTGTACCTAAATCAATGCCTATATCGTTAGATAATAAAACGTTAATATAATCTATAATTTTTCTAAACAAATTTTTAAAACTGATCATCCTTTTCCCTTTTTGAATCGATATTTGGTTAAATTTTATCAGAGTTTAAACTGTATGTCAAATAAAAAGTTAAATAGATGGTAGTTTAGTTTCTGCATGCCACGCTATTGCTTCTAGACTCCTAAGACTTAGGATAACCCTCAACTTGGCGCAAGATTACGCCTTTAAAGCATCACAAGTCTAATTTAAGCCAAGGTCTAAAGCTGTATTATCTTACATTTACTGTTTTGGTAATACAGCCCAAGATAACATTACATACAAAATTATCTGTAAGAAGATACTAACTTATTATCTTTTTCAGTATGCGTATAAAATCCGGAAAAGATTTACTAATACAAGATATATCATCTATGCGGGTTTTGCCTTCTGCATTGAGTCCAGCCACCACTAAGCTCATAGCAGTACGATGGTCTGCAAAACTCTTTACCGAAGCACCCTTTAGTCTTTTTACTCCTCTAATCACAATTGACTCTTTTTCTCTCTTTCTTATCAACCTTATATCAGCGCCCATCTTTTTAAGATTTTCCAACATAGACCTTATCCTGTCCGTTTCTTTTACGCGTAACTCTCCCACGCCTTCGAATACGGTCTTACCACTAGCATAACAAGCTGCTACCATA
Organism: Candidatus Omnitrophota bacterium; assembly: GCA_023818905.1. Classification (GTDB taxonomy): domain Bacteria; phylum Omnitrophota; class Gorgyraeia; order Gygaellales; family Profunditerraquicolaceae; genus JAMWDE01. The sequence goes on from JAMWDE010000006.1 coordinate 10,594, forward strand.
AGAATAGGTAATTCATCTATTAATGATGGTATTTCTCTATCTTTGACTATTGTGCCTCTTAGAGTACTGCTTTTTACCAGTATATCACCAATGGGCTCACCGACCTCTAAAGAAGGCGCATCTGAATTGTAAACAGGAACCTGAAAATTACTACCAGACAACTCAATCTTACCTCCCATTCTGCGTAAAACCCTAATTATACCTAAACGCGAAGGATTTAAACCTACATTTCTAATTAAGATCTGTGAATTTGGCACAATGATGGCTGAAACGATAAAAAAGCTTGCTGAAGAAATATCACCAGGGATATACAGTACCTCAGGAGAAATTAGTTGTTTTTTTCCTCTTATAACTATAATATTTTTTTTAACTTTTATGTCTGCTTTAAAAAGTTTCAGCATGCGCTCTGTGTGGTCGCGCGTCCTTATTGGCTCAATAACAGTTGTCTTCCCTTTTGCATACAATCCTGCCAATAGTATTGCTGACTTCACCTGTGCAGAAGCTACTGGTATCTTATAGGTAATCGGCTTTAATCTAGCACCTTTTATAATTATGGGAGGGTATTCTTCAGGAGTTAGCGTGTCTGATTTTTGAACTTTGGATCTTGCCTTAATCTGTGCTCCCATCAGCCTCAAAGGTAAAGTTACCCTCAGCATCGGCCTTTGAGACAACGAGCTACCTGCGGTAAGCACTACCTCAAAATCCTGTCCTGCCAAAACACCCAAAATAAGCCTCAGGGTTGTGCCTGAATCTCCCACGTAGATATTACTATTTGGTTTCTTTAAACCACAAAGCCCCTTGCCAAAAACTTTAACAGTGTAGGTTGAGTGGCAGTTATCAGCTTTAAGCAAGTTAATCCTTACGCCTAATTTCTTAAAGGCTTTGATGGTGTGCAAGCAATCCTTATTGGCAGGAAAGTTTATAATTAGACTAGGGCCTTGACTAATTGCGCTTATGATTATGGCACGATGGGCAATAGACTTATCACCAGGAAGCTCAACTTCTCCATTAAGGTAGGAGATAGGTTTGATGGAGAAAAACCTCATTTAGTTTTAAAATGAACTGTATCCCCTTCATTAACTTTGTTTCTTATATCTATAGATAGAAAACCAGCCGCAGACATAGAATCATGGACCTTCTCTACCTTAACGTCACCTAAATACTTGCCGTTCTGATAAACTGAAAATATATCTCCCACACTAACCCCATCTTTACTACCCAAACTTATTACTATAAAACTGTAATCTCTATTTACTACCAGTACATTGCCTATCTTGGGGGATGCTGTTCCAGACTCTTTTGACCCAGAAATAGAAACTCTGGTCTCAGGCGTAGATGCGACATAATCTTGTGATTCAGATTCAACTGGCATATCTGACTCTGGAACAACCACAATCTTACCTAACTCCACATCGTGAAACTTGGTTTCTAACTCCTTAAGCTTTTCCTCTATTTCGGTTTTTTTATTCGCTAATTCCTTAAGCTGAGCCTGTGCCTTCTTAAAATCCTCGTGGGCCTGATTAAGTTTCTTCTCTAAATCTAATTTCATTGCCTTCTGCTGTTCTAAATCAGCTACCAGTTTTTCTATCTGGGATAAGGCCTGTTGCTTGGAATCCTTCTCTTGGTGCAATTCATTACTTATCCTAGCAACTTCCTCTTGTGCCGTCTTTAATTGTATCTCAAGCTCGGCAGTCTTCTGTTTATACTCCTCAAGTTTCTGCTCGGTTATCTTCTGCCTTGTTTTTATATTAGCAAGTTCTGACTGTAAGTTTAAATTTTCAATCTGCTTTTTCTGTAATTGATGTAATGATGTGCCAGCAACTGATAAAGACAATACCACAATTATAACCAATACAACAATACTTATCTTCGTTTTATCTAACATCTTGCCTCCTTCCAAGAATTATAACCTTATATCTTACAAAATCTTAACTTAATTTTTAGTATAACACTTGGGTGAAAAAAATCAAGTTTTATTTTAACTTTAGACGTATCTGGCACCGAGTTTACGCTTCTTGCACGTTCTAAGATAGGAGGTGCTGGAGTAAAGCCATAATGGGTGTTTCAAATAATACATATTTAACTTGTTCTAAGAAAATTTATAAATTCTTTGGGGATATCACAGTGAAATTCTATAAATTGTTTTGTGCGTGGATGGGTAAAACCAATAGATTTTGCATGTAAGGCTAAACGAATGAAATCCTTATTTTTGCCATAGGTAACATCCCCTAAAATAGGATGTCCTAAAAAGGCTAGATGCACTCTTAACTGATGTGTCCTGCCTGTATATGGCTTTAACTCCAGAAGGCTAAAATTATCTAGGCGCTTTAGAGTACGGTAGTAAGTCTTGGCGTATCTTGACCTTGTGTCAAATCCCACACACATACTCTTCCTTCTACGGGGGTGTCTGCCTATAGGCAATTCGATAAAGCCTTCTTCAAATTCCATTCTGCCTTTTACAATAGCAATATATGTACGTTTTATGCTATGTTTAGCGAATTGTTGGACAAGTTCAAGATGGGCATAGTTGGTCTTTGCGATAACCATAATCCCTGAAGTATCTTTATCTAACCTGTGCACAATGCCAGGTCTATCCGGATTTATATCTGATAAACTCTTAAAGTGATACAGGAGTGCGTTTACCAAAGTGTGCCTTAAATTACCAGCCCCTGGATGAACCACCAAGCCTGTTGGTTTATTTATTATCGCTAAATCATCATCCTCATAAATAATCTCCAAAGGTATTTCCTCAGGGAGGATGCCTTTATCTTTTTTAGAATCATCTATCCGGATCTTTAATTCTTGGCCGCGTTTAACTTTATAATGAGGGCTTAATGAAGATAGGGCTTGACTACTAACCTTGCCTTCTTTAATTAATGTTTGGATAAATCTGCGCGAGAATCCCAATCCTGTCCTTCTAACAAAATCGACTAAAAATAAATCTAGTCTTTTGCCCGCATCGACATCCTCAACCTTGATTACATACTCCTGCATAATTTTTAAAACTAAGCCTTATTTTTAACAAATAAAAGCCCTAAAACCCCCAAGACGAACATAAAGAGACTTATAATCTGAAAGAGATTCAAACCCCAAATCAGAGCCATATGCTCTGCTCGCCAAAATTCAATAAGAAACCTCTTGAATGAGTAGGTCAAAATATAGGTATAGAAGATAACTCCTTGCGTATGGCTTTTCTCCTGCATAAATCTTAAAATAAGAAATATAATAAGTAACATTAACGAAGAGTATATCTGAGTAGGTATGAGAACTGACCTATAAACATTAAAGTATATTCCATAGCTGGATACCTTACCATAACAACAACCGTTCAATAAACATCCAATCCTACCTATGGCTTGACCTAAAGCAACAAAAGGGCTAATCAAATCAAAAATCCTATATACTGACAATGCTTTATTCTTTATGTAGACTATCGCCAAAACTACACCTGCTATCAATCCACCGTACCATGATAGACCACCGTGTTGCAACATTATTATCTGAAGCGGTTGTCTCAAATAGTATCCTAAATTTTCAGCTACATAAAAGATACGTGCTCCTATAATCCCTGAAATAAAAACTAAAAATGAAAGATTTGATATTACGTCTGGATTGATATTACTCTCTCTTGCCTTGAGCCTGGCAAGGGTCAAGCTTACAAAAAAGGCTGTTACCACTAAAAGTCCGTAAGAATAAATATGAAAAGGTCCAATCCGACAGAGGACAGGATACATAGTAAAGGATCAAGATCTAGTTTTTGTCTTTATGCTCTGATTTTACCAAAATGTAACCTAAACCAAGCGCACCTGCAGTTATAGCACTATCAGCCAGATTGAATACTGGCCAAATACGAAAATCTAAAAAATCAACCACATAACCCAAAAACAACCTATCAACAAGGTTGCCCAACGCACCGCCCAATATAAGCGCCAAAGAGAAATTATAAAGAATGCTTTTCCTTCCTGCATCTCTTTTAAGATTAAAAAGAATCAAAGATATTGCCAGTATGGAAGTAAGGATAAATAAAAGGGTCTGATTCCTAAATATACCAAAAGCAGCTCCGCGATTGTGAACTACAGTGATATGTAAGACCTTATGTATTATAGGTATGGATTGATGTAAGGTAAGATTTTTATTAACGAGAAATTTGGTAAGCTGGTCAAAAAATAATATGATTATTGCAATTAAGGCTACCCACACATAAATACCATGTTTCTTTAATTGACGTCTAAAATGTAAAATCAGAAACGCCTTGTATATGGCCTTAAACCTCTATATCTCATCTTGAATCAGCGTCTAAGTTATTTCTTAAGGCATATCTGACATCGAATCAATAGCTATCGAACTAGAAGCAATGTCATAGCATAAAGAATGAAACTGTAAATGGGGAGTTTCAAAGTTTATCTTTCTTTTCTTGACATTTAATACATAGCCGCGCGTAAGGCAAAGCCTTTAATCTGCTCTTTGTAATAAGAATCTTACAATCTTCACATATACCAAATGTACCTTCCTCTATTTTCTTTAAGGCATCATCCAATTCATAAAGTAATTTCCTGCTATCGGAAGCCAGACTCAAAGAGAACTCTCTATCATAGGTATCAGTGGCAACATCTGCCATATGATAGGCATATCCAGATATATCTCCAGAAGCATCCTTCTGAGATTTTTTAAGGGTGTCTTGTGAAAGATGCTGAATTTCATCGAGAATATCGTCTTTCATCTGAAGAATCAATTTTTTAAACTCCTGAAGTTCTTTTTTGGTAAATTTCTTTTTCATCTCTCTCCTCTATTAGAGCTTTTAGATTAAGGTACTAATTTTTTT
>JAMWDE010000184.1 GCA_023818905.1 Candidatus Omnitrophota bacterium
TAATCTCCCATTCTTTGCTGAAGTTTATGGTCAGATAAGATAGTAATAATTTTTTCAGCCAAGGCATTTATATCTTTGGGGGGCACAATAAAACCACTCTTTCCATCTTCTACAACTTCCTGTAAGCCTCCTACACTGGTAGCCACTACCGGACGGCCCAAGCCATAAGCTAACTGTGCGATGCCGCTTTGAGAAGCTTCTATATATGGTAAGACAATGACATTAGCGCAGAAAAAATAATTTTTGACTTGTTCGAAAGGCAAATAGCCTAAATTAATCTCTACGTTATCTTGAAGAGATAAATCTTTAATCTCTTTTTGGTAATCATCAAAGTCCTGAGTTGGTGTGCCTACGATAAGCAATTTTACCTGAGGTATCCTTTGTTTTATCAGACTTAAGGATTTAATTAGGTATATAAGTCCTTTATATCTCCGGATATAACCAAAGAATAGTATATTGAATCTATCTTGAGGAACAGGAGGTGGTAGCTTTTCTTCGTTAAAAAAAAGATAGTTTCCGTGAGGGATCGTAGATATTTTTTGTGCATCTATTTTAAACTTGTGGGTGATGTCAAGACAGTTTGAGTAAGAATGTACTATTATTTTATCTACTAATAAATAAAGACATTTATATATACTTTTTTCCCACACTTTTTTCTCATGAGATTCAACATTGTGTGATGTAATTACAATTCTTTTTCCCATAAGTTTAGCTAAAAAAACCAACGCAAGAACAAAAGCCGGATACTGGCTTAATTGAAAGTGGATAATTTCTACGGCTCTATCCCTAAAAATATTGGCCAGGCTGACAATAAATAACGGGCCTGTGTTAAACCGATTAAAAATGCCTATAAGTTTAAAGTTTTTTTTCTTGTGTATTAACTCGTAATTGGCTCCTGTAACTAATACGACTTTATTGTATCTGCTTAGTTCTTGCGAGAGATTATAGGTATAATGACAGATTCCACCTTTACCCGCAATTTCAACCATTATTATTTTTCTATTTTTAGGGCTAGAAAGTCCCCTTTCTTTGCAGTATTTTTGGTATAAAGAAATATAAGACTGCGCCATTTTTGTTGAAGAGAATTCGTTCTTCACCTTTTCATACGCTTTTTCAGAAAGAACTGAAGAAATTTTTGTGTCTTTTAAGACATAAATAATTGATTTGTGCAAACTCTCAACTTCAGCAGGTTCGACTAATAGACCTGTAACTTTATCTTCTATAACTTTCGCTATTGCGCCTGTTCGAGAGGCAACAACAGGCTTCTTCATTGCCATTGCTTCCAATAATGCCATAGGCATCCCCTCATCTAATGAGGGCAGCACAAATACATCCATTATTCCTAATAGGTTAGGAATATCGTTTCTTATTCCCAGAAACTTTACTTTGCCTTTAAGTCCAAGCGTATCAACAGCATTCTCAAGCTCTTTTCTTAAAGGACCGTCACCTATAATTAGTAATATAGTATTTGGTAATTCTGGAACAACTTTAGCAAATGCCTTAACCAAAAAAATATGCCCTTTTTCAAGGGTTAACCTGCCTACGGTTCCGATAACCTTCTGCGTAATATCAATACCCAGCGATTTCTTAAGTTCATTATTTTTGTGCATGCAATCAAAGTGCGTGATATCAATACCGTTGTAAATAGTTGTAACTAACTCTCTCCGCAATCCGCTTTCTATAATTTCTTCCCTCAAAGAATCAGATACCGAGATAACTGAATCAAATTTTTTTAGTGCCCATTTATCTAAATTTTCATAAAACCGCATCTTTTTATTTGTGCTTAACCAGTTGTGACAGGTAGAAATTTTCTTCACTCTTATACCAAACGTGGATAGAAAGCAATAAAAGTTAGATTTGTATCCATGAGAGTGAACGATATCAATGCCATTTTTTCGTATAAACTTTCTGACTTCTAATATGGTTTTCGGGTCAAATTTACCTCTACAATTAAAAACTAAAAATTTTAAATTAAACTTTCCTGCTGCTTTTGTAAATGACTCGTTTTGGCAGGGGTTACTCGTAATTATACCTATATAAGGATTAAACTCGGTTTCATTTAATTTCTTAGATAATTCGATTACTACATTTTCTGCTCCATAAAAACCGTTACTACTAATTAAATGCAATATTTTCATTCCAATATACTAAGTTCTTTTCAGGCACTTTTTGTAGGCAAGTTGTTTCTCTAAAATTATATTTCCCCTTGCCACAAGTCCTAACAATACCCAATAGTAAGCACTTAATTGTAAATACGTCCATCTATCTCCAAATAAATTGGTAGCTATCGTAGCCATAGTACAGGCAACAAAACCTAAACCCAGGCCTTTTAGGAAAGTATCATCAGAAATTTTATAAAGCTGCCAGCCGCTCTTTAAAGCTAACCAAAAAAGAATAAGCAAAATTATTAAGCCCGTAATCCCCTGTTCTGTTAACGTCTTAATGTAGATATTATGAGTATCGGCAAATCCGCCGCCTAACCCTAAAAATTGAGTTGTGCTAAAACCTACTCCTGTAAGAGGGTATTCTTGAAAAATATTTATGCCTTGTTTCCATAATTCTAATCTTTTCTGCGCTGATGATTCTAATGTCCCTTCTTCTGTTTTGGTCTGCTCT
>JAMWDE010000185.1 GCA_023818905.1 Candidatus Omnitrophota bacterium
TATAACTAATACCTTTTTAATTTTTACCATAGACATACTTATTCTTCAGCCTCATCGATCAACATGACCGGAATGCCGTCTCTTATGGGGTATTTCCTACCGCAACTTTTACAGACGATCTTATTATCTTTCAATTCCACATCGCCTTTACAGGCAGGACAGGCTAATATATCTAGCAGTTCTTTATCTATCATTTTTACCGCCTCCCCGAACTTTTGATACATACTGCATCCTTAATTCGTAAAGTATATTTTCTAAAAGGTCAGTTTCTTCCTTGCTAAGATTGCCTTTTGTCTTTTGCCTTAACATATCCAGGGTATCAATGATAAATTTTGCCTGTGGCATATTTTCTTCTTTTCTGTGTGTGTTTGGGTCTTCTAAAATGCCCAAGAAGATAGAGGCCTGCAGAGCTAACGTAGTAACAAAGAATTTAAAATCTGGTTCAGGAGGTATAAATTTCCCCTCTTCTTTGAGATTCTCTTTTTCTTTCTCTACAGCCTCTTTCCATTTCTCATCAATATTTTTATCCATAGGATTTAATATACAATAATGCCTGCATAGCCAACTACACTATCCACATCTCCGGTTATATCTCCACTAGTTTGGTATTTCACTAACTGTGCGCTACAAGCGCCCAACGATTTAGCAGCAGAAAGCATAGCCACTACAGCTGAATATCCGCACATAGATATGTCTAACCGACGTATCCTATCCATAAGCTTATCTTCGTTCAACTCCAATATCGCCTCTATCGCTTGTTTATCTTTCATCTGTGCTTGTGTGTGAGGTTCATAATGTGTCATATCTGAACTAGCTACTATAACAAAACTTACGGTATCTAAACACCCCCCCTTTAAGCCCTCGGCGATGTCCCTGCCTATCTCTTTAAGTATATCTATCTCATCAGATAAAAGCACAATAGGCACAATCTCAAAGTCATTCTTGAAATATTGCAGAAACGGTAATTCTACCTCTAATGAATGTTCATAGATATGGGCAAGATTATCTTCTTTAAGATACCGCGATTTACTCAAGATACATCCTGCCAAGCTACTATCTATACTGATTCTTCCTAATGGCGTTTGCCATAGACCTTCTGTCATAATACTAAATGGCAAGCCATAACCTGTATGGTTAGGGCCTAAGAGAATAATTTTATCTTTGACTTTTATTCTAGATACAGTTTGAGCCGCTACGCTCCCAGAATACATGTAGCCTGCATGGGGCAACATACAAGCAATTGCATCTATCTTCTGTGTATTAATATCAACTAAGTCCTCTATCTCTCTTTTTAAGGCGGAGGCCGAAGAAGGATAGAACTGTCCTGCTACTGCAGGTTTTCTAATTTTATATCTTTCCATCAAATAATTTATATAAAAAGTTACTACTTTCCCTTATCTCTTGAGGGGTGGCAGGATAATATGCCTCAATTATTTTGATGGTCTGTTTGTCTATATAGGGTTTTAATAAACTAAAATCCAGTTCTCCTTTTGAAGGGGCTTTATGATCACTGAATCCCAAGACATCATGGAGATGAATACCAATCATATACTTACCGTAACAATCTAAAAAATCTCTATGCTGATTAAAGCCTAAATGCTGCATAACTTGAGCATGACCTGTATCGTGCCAATAGAATATATTGCCACCTAAAAATCTCTCAAATATTACAGCCATCTCTTCAAAAGAAGGAATCTCACAATAATAGAAACGAGTTTCTATACCTAAAAAAATACCCTTTGTCTGCGCATACCGATTAAGTTCGTCTAAACTCTTGAGCGTATTTTCAAAATAAGGCTGAGAATTCTCCCTACGTTCTTTTATAATTTTATATCTAACCTTCTGAAATTCCTCTGATTCCGCTCCTTCTTTCTTATGTAGTTCAATTAGAAATCTTGTCTGGTCAGGGATGTCTACCCTACCTGCATGAAGGACTACTGTCTCTGCGCCTAAGCGTGCTGCTGTATCAATACTTCTCTTTGTGTATCTTAGAGACTGTAGACGTTCTTCTTCGTTGATACTTGACATAGAATAGTAATCAGGTAGAGCCTCCTGGCGAATGATATTTTCAGGAATAGGGCAGAAGTTATGGACACTTTTGATATTGATAATCTGGGCCTTTACTAATCTTTCTATGCCATCTACTATAGAAGAGTCCAAATTGAAACTTAACTCTACTTCATCAAATCCTAGATTTCTTATTTCTGATATTAACTCATCTGCCTTAACGTGACGAAATGCGTTCCAGGCAGTTGACAGTCCCAACCCCATATAGTTCAACGTCTGCCCTTTACCTTCTTTCTCTTACGTTCGCTAGGCTTCTCGTAATGTTTACGGTTCCTTACCTCTCTAAGGATGCCCTCTTGTTCAATCTGTCTTTTAAAACGACGTAACGCTGCCTCAAAAGACTCGTCTCTGTTAATTTCGATATTTTGCACTTCAATCATCTCCTTTTGAATAAAATGATACCATTCTTTTACCTCTATGTCAACAAATATAAACTAATATGTTGTTGCAACATAAAAATGTCATCTTTTTTGCAAAATAGAAATGTCACCTTTTAAGAATTCTTTTAAAGAATTTTCTTTTTGGTTTTTAAAGCTCCCT
>JAMWDE010000186.1 GCA_023818905.1 Candidatus Omnitrophota bacterium
TCATAGAATACCCTTGCTACCTTCGCAGGAAATAGTGTTATCTCTAACTGTAAAAATCTTCCCTAAAAACAATTCACAAATCCAAATGTTAGTCTGGGTATGCAAGGTAACCTCTGAAGTTTTTATCTTACCGCCCAAAAGCGCCAGCCAAGGGATAAGATTGTCTGCTAAGTGTAAATCTACTGCCGCCCCTGAATCTATCTGGTTAATCAGTTTTGTAGCTGCCTGAAGACCTACTTCTTCAGCAGTCTTCTTCTGTTCTCCCCGACTATCAGACCATAGGATACAACCTGTATCTGTATAGGCATAAAGATTTAGTTCTAAGCCAAGGGATAAAGTATCAACATACATTTCTTCTATCTGCATAGGTACAGGGTATCTCTGCAAAAGTATCCTTTTTGCTGAATCTATCTGCCTCTGACATACATTTCTTTCCTTAAGGGGTTTTGAAGCGATACTTATGCCTTTTATCTGTGTAATCTTTCCTTGTCTTTCCAGTACAATATCTGTGGGGTGTGTTATCTTTTCAATCTCTACCTTAACCTCTCCGCCTCCTTTGGGGTAATAACCACGCCTGAGAATCTCAAGGTTTGCCTTAAGCCCAGAATTTTTTAAAGTTGGAAAAACTACCACCGGATAATAATCCACTGGAATTGCCCCTAATCCGCAAGTGCCTCCCCTTATCTCTAAAGATAGTCCACCTCCACCTGACCTTAAGGCTGCTACCAAAAGCAAAGGTTGCAAAAATAGTCCTATAGAACCGGCGGTCTGTAAATCAATCCTAAGGTAGGTCTCCTTTATAAACTTACTCTGTGGTGAAAATATAATCTCTGTAGAATTTAACTTTACCCCTTCTGTACGAGCAGCAAAAAGCCGGCTCAAGGTTTCTAAAACAGATAGGTGTTGGGATTTCAAGCCAGGATTCGGCCTTTTGGCGCGGATTTTAAAAATACGTATAGGCCTACTTAGAATGCAGGATAACGCTAATGCTGTCCTTAGGATTTGACCCCCACCTTCTAAATGATCTCCTGGGATGTCTAACATAATTTCTCTAAATATTTCTTAACCGCAACTAATGCCTCTGCCTTAGTCTTTATCTTTCCGATTGCCTGAAGTTCTTCTATCTGACGCAATATCCTTCCAATCAGAGGAGAAGGCTGGAGTTTGAATCTTTCAATTAAATCATCGCCCGTAATTAAACGTGCGGGCTTTTGGACTCTCTGTCTCTTAAAATATTCCTTAATCAAATCTTTGGCTATCTCTTCATGTTGAATTCGAGATTTCTTAGAAGTCAGTGGTCCACGGGTTGCACGTTGGTCTGCGATAGAAATCATCAGGACACTTACGCTTTCTTGGCCTGTATCCCGATAGTATCTAAATATAGCTCGGGCAGTAATTCTCTCATTATCTGTTAAGTATCCTGGCCTTAGATGCCACAAGACCATCTTCTCTAATGAATCTATCTCATCGTTAGAAAGCCTAAGATGTTTACCGATTTCCTCCACAAACTTCAGACCTATTCTTTCGTGTCCATAAAAAAGCGTTTTGCCATTTTTTTGACGTTTTGCTTTAGGCTTGCCAATATCATGTAACAAGGCACCTAACTTCATCAATGCCTGACGCGACCTGCCAATAGAGATATTCTCATTGAGATAATCCAAGATGTCTCTGTTACGCCTAAATTCCTTAATGAGTTCTTCTAATTGCCTTAATGTCTCCAAACTATGTTTCCAGACATCCAGATGATGATACGGTCCCTGCTTTATACCTCGCATAACACTTATCTCTGGAATAATGCTCTCTAACACCTTTAACCTATCCATCTGGTCTATGTATCTAAAGGAATCATTTTTCTCTAAGATTTTAAAAAGCTCATCCCTAATTCTTTCGCCTGAGACATCTCTGAGTTTCCTGTGTTTTAGTTTGATTAATCTTAAGGTGTCTTTATCTATCTCAAAATCAAATAAGCCTGAAAGGCTAAATGCACGCAATATCCTTAAAGGGTCACCATCAAAGTTATCCGTATGCACTATCCGGATAACCTTTGCCTTTAAGTCTCTTACCCCTCCATAGGGGTCAACAAGCAAATCATCCAGACAGGCTCTTGACCTAATAAATAGATCTTCAAGTTTCAAGGCCATAGCATTGATAGTAAAATCGCGGCATAGTAAATCACCCTCTAATGTATCACCACGAAAATCAGTAAAATCTAAGGTATACATCTTGTCATCTGTCTTTTTTATCAGACGGCAATAACCGCGTTCTTTATCCAAAATAACAAAACCTGCCTTAAGCCTCTTCTTCAAATCCTTTCCAAAATTTATTGCGCCTCTTTTAAGGCAGAAATCTATGTCAGGATTGGGACGCTTACGCTTCAGAAGCATATCACGCAGACATCCGCCTACAAGGTATAGACTTAATCTTTTGCGTCTAGCAATCCGATAGATCTGTCTTAGTAGATTATTTAGATATGAATCTTTTTTAAAATAGTAGTCCATATCTGTAATAGATTAAAAATGTGTATTAGCAGATAGCTCATAAAGGAACTACCTCTGCGGAGAGAGAATCCAAATCAACTATGCCGACTGTGGATGTATCTGTTAAC
>JAMWDE010000187.1 GCA_023818905.1 Candidatus Omnitrophota bacterium
AACAGTAGTTAGTGCGGGTTTGGTGGACGGAATAAATCCTTGCGCATTTACAGCGATTGTTTTTTTTATCTCTTTTCTTGCAGTCCAAGGTTACAGACGCAGGCATTTATTGGCGATCGGTCTATCGTTTATCCTAGCAGTATTTATTACCTATATATTAATCGGTTTGGGGTTATTCCGCTTTCTGTACATTATGGCAGGCTTTTATTGGGCTAGTAAGATACTCTATTACCTGATCGCTGGTTTGTGTTTTATCTTAAGTGCTTTAGCTATCTATGATCTGTGGTTGTTTAAAAAAACTAAAAGCACAGAAGGTATGACCTTACAGTTACCAAAGATTATAAAGGATAGGATTCATACAATTATTGGGATACATTATAGAAAGACAGGGCAAGATAGACAAACGAAAACCACAACTAGTTTTATTGGATTAATTACCAGCGCTTTTGTTGTAGGATTTCTGGTATCTTTACTGGAGGCGGTATGCACCGGACAGCTATATCTGCCAACCATAACCTTTGTGCTAAAAGAACCTTCCTTGAAACTTAAGGCCTTATGGTATCTGGTGCTTTACAATCTTATGTTTATTGTACCTTTGCTGTTAGTACTCTTATTTGCGCTCTTAGGCACTACTTCCGAAGGTTTTTCCCGTTTTGTTAAAAAGCACATTATAATTATAAAGCTACTAATGGCGCTTCTTTTTTTTATATTTGGAATTATAATAATTAAAGTCGCCTAAAGAGGAGACATCAGATAGATTGAAACAGCTCTCTATCCAGACTTCTGTACTGGATAGCCTCTGATAGGTGTTCGGTCTTTATCTCCTCTGTTTCTGCTAAATCTGCAATTGTCCTTGAAACCTTCAGTATCTTATCATAAGCCCTGGCGCTGAAATTAAGTTCAGACATCGCCATCTTTAAAAGCTCGGCTTCCTCTTTACCTAATATACAGAATTTCCTCACCTGTCTGTGACTCATCTGGGCATTATATAGGATATCCTCGGCCTTAAATCTCTCTCTCTGAATTGCACGCGCCTTGTTGACTCTTTCTTTGATTTTGGCTGAGCTTTCGGCTGGCAAAGTACTGGATAACTCTTGATATCTGACAGCAGGGATCTCTATATGTATGTCTATCCTGTCTAATAGAGGCCCTGATACCTTAGAGCGATATTTATAAACCTGGGTTGTGCTACAGCGACAAATAGATTTTGGTTGTCCCAATCCTCCGCAGGGACAGGGGTTCATTGCACAGACTAACATAAAAGAGGCGGGAAACACAAATGATTTTTTTGCTCTGGATATACGGATGAAGTTATCTTCTAAAGGTTGTCTCAGTGCCTCTAAGCAGTCGCGGTGAAATTCTGGTAATTCATCTAAAAACAGTATTCCTTGATGAGCCAGACTTATCTCACCAGGTTGAGGAAGGCATCCGCCTCCAATCAGGGCAGCATCTGAGATGCTGTGATGTGGGCTACGAAATGGTCGGGTAGCAATTATACTGTCCTTTAAAGGTAGACAGCCTGCAGCAGAATGTATCTTGGTCACCTCTAACGCCTCCTCCAAGGTTAAATCCGGCATAATGGTGGGGATCCTTTTGGCAAGCATAGTTTTACCTGAACCAGGCGGTCCGACCATCAGGATATTGTGACCACCGGCAACCGCTACTTCTATTGCCCTTTTGGCAAAATATTGGCCTTTTACCTCAGAGAAATCTACGGAGTAATCTGCGTTCTGAGTGAATAGGCATTCAGGATTCAATATAACAGGTTTTAGGGATTGAGGATTGTGAAGAAATTCTACTGTTTCTCTTAAGGTTTTCACTGGCCAAGCCCGAATATCTGATACCAGGGCTGCCTCTTTTGCGTTATGGTAAGGTACAACGATATCTTTAATTGTGGATTTAGATAGCGCCATACTTACTGGTAGTGTGCCCCTAATAGGTCTTATTGAGCCATCTAAGGCCAATTCTCCTAATATACAGTATTCTTTTAGGTTTTGACTATTCAGTTGTTGAGTTGCAGACAAGATTCCCAAGGCAATGGCCAAATCAAAATTAGCTCCCTCCTTTTTTATGTCTGAGGGCGCCAAATTTACAGTAATTCTTCCAGGTGGCCATTTAAAACCAGAATTTTTTACAGCAGATCTAACCCTTTCTCTACTTTCCTTTATGGCAGCATCTGCCAGGCCTACCAAGGTTATTCCCGGCAAGCCTCCTGAAATATACACTTCTATCTCAATGGGATAAGCTTCAATGCCCAATAAGCCAAAGCTAAAGATTTTGGCTAACATCTCTACCACCTCCCAGGTATTTTTATAGGGACAAATGTATTCTAAGACAGCCCTTTAAAGGCTACATTCCTGTCTCATTTATAATAGACGTATGAAACCCATAAATCTAACTAAAATTTTTTAAAGAAAATGGTCCTTTAATCACTTCATCATTATCGCAAAAATATATTAAAGAAAAGACTGTTACCGCAATATAATAATGTCACCTTTCTGCAAAGTAGAAATGTCAGGGTAGCTTGATGTAAAATACCGCCTCTAGACCAAAAGGAGGTGGTATTATGCAAGAACTA
>JAMWDE010000188.1 GCA_023818905.1 Candidatus Omnitrophota bacterium
GTGTAGTCCTCAGGATGCCTTTAGGTGTTTTATGAGGACAGAGATGGATTATCTAATTATGGGCGATTTTTTGTTGGATAAGAGAGAGCAGAAGTTAATAGATAGAGATATAAAGTGGCAAGAGGATTTTGATTTGGATTAATATGGAGCACTTAGATTTAGATAAGAGTAATTTAAAAAGATTTGGTATTACGATGGGAGTAGTATTTTTGGTAGCTTCTGGTATCTTTTTTTCGCGTCATAAATCTGGTTTGTCAACATGGTTGTGCCTTCTTTCATCTATATTTTTACTATTTTCTCTTGTAAAACCCACGCTATTAAAACCTATATACATTCTATGGATACAATCTGCGTTTATTTTAGGTTGGCTTAACACGCGTTTGCTTTTGATAGTTATATTTTATTTGATATTCGCACCAATTGGTATAATAATGAGATTGCTTAAGGTGGATTTATTGAATAGAAGAATAGATAGATATAAAAAATCCTACTGGGAAGAGAAAGTCAGAATGGATTTCAAACCTTTAGATTACGAGAGGCAATTTTGATTATAAGCAAACTGAAGATATTAAGGGAATTCTGGGATTTCTTAAGATTAAGGAAGAAATGGTGGCTGGCTCCCATTGTCATTATACTTATTCTATTGGGGTTTCTGATATTTTTTACCCAGACTCCTACTGTGGCGCCTTTTATCTATACCCTGTTTTAATGCAGGATATTCTTTGATGATGTTTATGTCATTGGATGAATTCGTTTCTATTATTGTACCTACTTACAATGAGGCAGAGAATATTGCAGAGGTATTGGAACGCATAGTTAAGATTCTGGATTCCATTAAGGTAACCCATGAGATTATTGTAGTTGATGATGCATCTTTGGATAATACCGCTTCTATTGCAGAGAGTGTTTTATATCAACGGGGTAAAGTTATCAGACGTATAGAAAAAAGGCGTAGTCTTTCTTTATCTGTATTGGATGGGATAAGACAAGCAAGGGGTAATGTATTGATTGTGCTTGACGGTGATGGCAGTCATCCACCCGAAATTATCCCGCAACTCTTAGAGGACTTAAGGCAAGGTTATGATTTAGTAATAGCTAGTCGGTATATAAAAGGTAGCACAGTGCAAAGAAGTCCATTTTACAGAAGAGTTATCTCTAAGATTGCCTGTATATTGGGTAGAATGGTTACAGAAATAAGAGATAACAGCTCGGGGTTTTTCTGCATAAGGAAATCTGCGCTGGAAGATGTGAACGTGGCTCATTGTGGCTTTAAGATTGGACTGGAGATATTTGTAAAGGCAAAGATTAATTCTTTTAAAGAGATACCATATGTTTTTGTAAATAGAAAGAGAGGGCGAAGTAAATTTGATTTCAAAGCTGTGGTATACTATCTTTATCAGGTTATCTTGCTTTTGTTTTATAAATGGATAAAAACTTAAAAGAATAATAGTAAAGATGCCTCTTCTATCCGTAATAATTCCTGTATACAATGAAGCAGAGACCATAAAGGAGGTTATAGAGAAGGTTAGGGCTATAGATATAGATAAGGAAATAATTGTGGTTAATGATGGTTCTTATGATGATACCTACAATATTCTCAATAGTATCCATTATGATAACTTATTGATTATCCATCATACTTCTAATCGAGGCAAAGGCTCAGCTGTACGTACTGGCTTATCTTACGCCAAGGGTGATTTTGTGATTATGCAGGATGCAGATTTAGAATATAATCCTTATGATTACTTTAAATTAATAGAGGCGATGAATCAGCAGGGTGCCGATATAGTTTTAGGTGTAAGATTCCTTAGTGGCTATAAAGGAATGTTTATCCATAGGATGGGTAATAGATTCTTGACAGGATTGGTAAATCTTTTATTCGGTGCGAATCTTAATGACTGTTTTAGTTGTTACAAGTTATTAAGGCGTAGTAAAATAGAAGAGTTGGCTTTAGAATCAGACTCTTTTGATATAGAGATAGAGATAATCGTTAAGGCCTTGAAGAGAAAATTAAAAACTGTGCAGGTACCCATATCTTATACTCCGCGCAGTTATAGAGAAGGCAAAAAAATAAGATGCAGGGATGGCCTATACGCAGCCTTAAGTATATTTAAATATAGGTTTAAATAATCTATAATGACAGAGCCATGATGAACTATGCTATTATTTTATCTGGAGGGGTGGGAAGCCGCTTTTGGCCTTTAAGCAGAGGATCTTTTCCCAAACAGCTACTTAGCATCTATTCTAAAAATACATCTATAGAGGAGACTGTTCGTAGGATACTGCCTTTGGTTGGAAGGAACAATATTTATATTGCAACTAATAAGACATTGGATAGGAAGATAAGAAACTACCTAAAGAGGTTTAATCTACCTAAGGATAATTTCTTTTTTGAGCCTTCAGGTAAAAGTACGCTTCCTCCCGTAGCGCTGTTGGCCAGTAGGATTATGGACTTGGATTCTGAAGCGGTAATTGTTGTCTTGCCATCAGACCATTTTATTAAAAATAATAGGATATTTATAAATTTGCTAAATCGCGCTATCTATATTGCTAAGTTAGGTTATATAGTAACCTTAG
>JAMWDE010000189.1 GCA_023818905.1 Candidatus Omnitrophota bacterium
AGCAGTCCCGCCATCACCTCCTTGAGCAATTACATTTATATTCTCCTTTTTGCCTAAATAGATTAAGGCCCTCTCTATCCCTGAGGCAACAGCAGCAGCATTTTCAAATAGAGAGTGTATCCAAGGTACTCCCCAAGCAGTCTCAGGATAACGGGTAGAAAAAACCTCAAGACAGCCGGTATTATTGGCAATAATAGTGTTGGAACCAGCTGTCTCTATTACCAAACGTGCAGCCAATGCCTGACCGCAACCAGCACAGGCAGTATGCCCTGGATTAAACAGATGTGGAGCATTCATAGCTGTCCTTTAGAAGTTCTGGTTTTAAATCTATAAATTCGCAACTCTTCTCATGTTTATTGAGCAATCTGTATATCTCTTTTATAGAATCCTTGGTAATATCACGGCCACCTAACCCCACGATAAAACTACTTATAACTTGAGGTTTCCTCTTTTTATTGAAAAAGGTAGCCTTTATCTCTGAAACCAAGGGTGCATATGAACCCAAAGAAACTGCCCTGTCTAACACTGCCACCAGAGGTACATTCTTTAAGGCCTCATATATATGTTGTGCAGGAAATGGTCTATAGGTAACAATCTTAAGTAAACCCACTTTTTTACCCTTTGCCCTTAACTCATCCACCACATCCTTTACTGTGCCACAAACCGAACCCATTGCTACAATTACCTTCTCTGCGCCTTGGGTATAGTATTCTTCAATGAGTCCGTGATAACTACGGCCGAATATCTTAGAGAATTCTCCAATCAAATGAGGAATATACTTAATTACCTGCTTGGTGGTTTCTTGAATCGCGTAGCGCGTCTCCATATAATACTCAGGGTCAACCAAAGGGCCTAAGGTAAGTGGATTCTGGGTATCCAATTTATAGGGAGGCTGATAAGGAGGTAAAAATCTATCTACCAATTCTTGTTCAGGGATATCTAGTGGTTCTATACCATGAGTAAGAATAAAACCATCCATACAGACCATCACCGGAAGCATGACAGACCTATCCTCCCCTAATCTATAAGCAAGCAGATGTAAATCTACTGCCTCCTGGAGGTTCTCTGCATAAAACTGAATCAAACCACTGTCACGCAAAGAAACTGAATCTTGCTGGTCATTCCAAATATTTATGGGAGCAGAAACCGCTCTATTGGCACAGGTCAGAATCACTGGTAGACGCAAACCCGCAATATTAAAAAGTACCTCTGCCATATAGAGTAATCCCTGGGAACTAGTGGCAGTATATGCGCGCACACCTGTAGCAACTGCACCCAAAACCACTGAGGCTGCAGAGTGTTCTGACTCCACATTAACAAATTGAGCATTTAACTGACCATCTGCCACCATCTGAGCCAACTCTTCTACAATATGTGTCTGAGGTGTAATAGGATAGGCGGATATTACACCTGGCTTGCATAACTTGATTATCTTGGCAACTGCTTGAGAACCTTCTAAAAATTCGCGCATATCTATCCCCTAATATCTATTATTCCTCTACCATCTGGATATCTTGCTTAGGGCAGGCTACTACACATAGGCCGCATCCTTTACAAAAGGCATAATCGCAGGAATATTTGTCCTTTTGACTTGCCTCTATGCACGCCTCAGGACATACAGATACACACAATCTGCAACCAATGCAATTCTTTTGTAGGAACTGCGGTTTGCTACCTACCCGCCAAGAACCGGTCTTATTGTTCTTACTGGTACCAGCCTTTATAGTTAATGGACCAAACATTATCTCTATCTCGCTTTCTATCAGCCAATTTGTTAATCAATCTACTTGCCGCTGGCAAGTTATCAGATTCTGATTACCTATTTTGTTTTTAACAAAGGTGTGCCCTTGCTTAATTGCCTCTATATTGGTCTCTTGTGCCTTGCCTGAAAAGCGTTTTTTGATTGATTCAATTAAGGCATCTAAATCTATCTCGCTAGTAGCTGCGCAAAATCCCCCTAATAACACTGTATTACCCAAAGGCCTGCCAATCGTCTTTAGAGCAATATCATTGGCCGGAACCAAAAAGACCTTCTGTCTGGCCTTCGGTTTTGGTATCTCAAAATCCTCCTTTGCATTAATAATAGCGATTCCGTTATCCTTTAAGCCAGAAAGACAATTAAAACTACGCATAAGGGTAGCATCGATTACAAGCACATAATCAGGTTCGTAAATTTGTGACCTCAATCTCACTGGTTTTGAATCTACCCTTACAAAGGCATTCATAGGAGCTCCCATCCTGGCTGCGCCAAAATGAGGAAAAGCATAGGGATACATCCCCTTTAAAAAATAGGCATAACCTAATAATGCTGCGGTAGTAATTGCGCCTTGCCCAGCTCGTGCATGTATGCGTATCTCTTTCATTTAGCTCTCCGTATCAGGTTAACGTAAAAATAAACTTCTTTATTTTAATATTTTTTTGTCACTCTGTCAAATAATTTATTTTTTGTGTTGTTGCAACATAAAAATGTCATCTTTTTTGCAAAATAGAAATGTCACCTTTTAAGAATTCTTTTAAAGAATTTTCTTTTTGGTTTTTAAAGCTCCCTATCTTTTTAAATCTTAGCTTTCTT
>JAMWDE010000190.1:0-1643 GCA_023818905.1 Candidatus Omnitrophota bacterium
TTTTTTTATTTGCTGCACTTTCAGACTTTTTAGATGGTCATATTGCGCACAGAAAGAATATGGTCACTGATTTCGGAAAACTTATGGACCCAATTGCAGATAAGATCTTGGTTCTGTCTGCATTTGTAACATTTGTTCAAATGCAGTTAGTAAAGGATTGGATGGTTATGACTATTATATTTCGCGAGATATTAATCACCTCTTTAAGATTATTTGCCCTCAATAAAGGTAAGGTCCTTTCTGCAAGCAGGGCAGGGAAACATAAGACCTTTTCTCAAATGGTAGTTATATTTTGTATATTAGGATTTATTGTTCTGAAAGAAACGATGTTGAGTTTCTTTTACTGGAATCCTTCCTGGGAGGATTTTTTTCGGCAAGGGATTTATTTTCTAATGCTCTTTACTGTTTTCTTCACCATCTATTCAGGCCTATCTTATCTTTGGGAGAACCGCAGGATAATAACCAAACTTTAATTACATATGGTTTATTTAAATCGCACGTTTATAAAGACAGTAGCCACCTTCTTTTACATAGGTTATTTCCCATATATGCCAGGTACCTTTGCGAGTTTGGTGGGTATGGTTTTGTATTACTTCATCAAGGATGAGCCATTTATATATGGTCTGGTGACATTATTTCTAATTGCTTTGGGCTTTTTAGCAATCGGTAAGGCAGAGGAACTCTTTAAAGATAAAGACCCTGCCTGTATCGTTATAGACGAGGTTTCAAGTCTACTCTTAGTTTTTCTATTTATACCTTATAGTGTAAAATGGGCGATTTTGGGATTCTTGTTATTCCGTCTGTTTGATGCCCTAAAGCCATATCCCATCTATAGATTTCAGTATCTGAAGGGTAGCTTAGGAGTGATGTGCGATGATATTGTAGCAGCCATATATGCAAATATCACACTTCAGTTCATCTTTAGATTAGCTTCCTTTATCACTTCATAGATAGGTCCGTTAGGCGTGAGTGTGCTTTTGAATAAGGCGATCTTTTTGATTTGATACTCCTGTGTGGGGAAAGATAAATTCTTTTCTATACGAGTTAATTCTTCGTTTAATCTCTGTCGGTTTAGACCTGATTTTACCCTGCCCAAAGTAATATGAGAAGAAAACGGTCTTTTTTCTTTGGGGATTCCAAGTTTAGCCAATTTTTCTTCTAAGGAGATAGCTATCTGCGTAGTCTCAACATTTCCCTTGTCAATACCTACCCAGATTACACGGGGGAATTTTAGATTGGGAAAGGCACCGCAAGAGTTTAGATGGATATAAAAGCGATCTTTATCTCTAGCAGTTTCCTCCAAGATACGAATAACCTTATCTATCTTTTCTTCATCTACCTCTCCTAAAAATTTTAGGGTTAGATGTATATTTTTAGCCTCTACCCATTTTACATCTGCACCTGTTTTTTTAAGTATCATCTGCAGATTAGCTAAGAAATCCTTGATTTCCTCAGGAAGTTCAACGGCAATAAATAATCTCATTCTAAAAGACCTCCTAAAAGCTTCAATGCTTTAAGTGCTGTTTTCTCTCTTATGGCTTGTCTGTTTCCTTTAAAGAGGAATCTCCTACATACCTTTCTTTTAGCGCTATCTATAGCGATAAAAACCGTACCTACAGGTTTATTAGGTGTGGCACCGGTTG
>JAMWDE010000190.1:1653-2565 GCA_023818905.1 Candidatus Omnitrophota bacterium
AGCTATACCGGTTATGCCTATGCCAAAGTCGGTTTTGGTTAACCTTCTTATAGATTCGCTCATCTTTTGGGCTACCTCTTTTGAGACCGCCCCCTTTTTAGTAATAATTTGAGATGGTATACGTAAAATATTTTTTTTAGATTCATTGCTGTAGACTACAGCACCAAAGATAAAATATCGAGAACTCAAAGGTAATCTAGTAAGTATCTCAGATACCAAACCACCAGTGCAGGATTCTGCAATACTTACAGTCTTTCTGTGTTTTATTAGTAGTTCGTGGATTCTACTTTCAATACATCGCATATCAGAATAATTATAGATTGCTATTTATTTATTGACAAGAGGATAAATTATGTTATAGTAATCAATGTGTAATCTTCGGGGTATCTGCCAAAAAGGCAGTTTCGCCAGAGTTGTCTTTGGCGAAAAGGTGTAATTCCTGACCGGCGGTAGAGCCCGCGAGTCCTGAGATTTTAGGACAGATCCGGTGGGACTCCGGAGCCGATGGTCCCTATGTAGTTATATAAATGCTATAACTACGGGATGCCGAAGTTAAGACTATCTTGATTTACCTCATTCGGCATAAAGTCCAGAGGGGAGAAGATTATAGATAATTTTTACCCGAAGATTGTCTTCGGGTTTTTTTATGGCTCTTCTTATAGATAGAAGAGCTGTTTTTAAAGTAACAGGTTGATTATGATGAATAGTATCCCAGAGATATTAGAAGATCTAAAGAATGGCCTTATGGTCATTGTGGTAGATGATGAGGACCGCGAGAACGAAGGAGACCTGGTTATGGCAGCATCCTTTGTAAAGCCGCAGGATATAAATTTTATGGCTAAATTTGGAAGAGGTTTAATCTGCGTACCTATGGAGGAGGAAAGGCTTAAGGAGTTGGATTTACACCCTATG
>JAMWDE010000191.1 GCA_023818905.1 Candidatus Omnitrophota bacterium
AAGAAAGCTAAGATTTAAAAAGATAGGGAGCTTTAAAAACCAAAAAGAAAATTCTTTAAAAGAATTCTTAAAAGGTGACATTTCTATTTTGCAAAAAAGATGACATTTTTATGTTGCAACAACACAACAATCAAAAAATATTTGACAAAATTTATTTTATAATATATACTTTTTTATTTACGTAGACCTTCAAATCCTCTACGTTTTTCAAGTAATAGAATAGATTATAAATAATACTTTATCAAAAGAATTTTTGCAAAATTCTTGGAGGGAGGAGTTTTTTTATCCTCTGAAAACTATAGAAAAAACTATCAATCTGCTGGAAGATGCTATCTTCGACGCTGGAGTAGCTCAGTCGGCAGAGCACGTCCTTGGTAAGGACGGGGTCACGGGTTCAATTCCCGTCTCCAGCTTGGAGACGGCTTAGATCCTATAGTAATCCTATAGTAAAATGAGAAACACAGATGCGTGAGATAATTACTTTGGAATGTACAGTTTGTAAAAATAGAAATTATACTACTACTATTAATAAAAAGAAACACCAAGAAAAATTTGAGGTAAATAAATTTTGTAAGTTCTGTCGCAGACATACAAAGCACAGAGAGGTCAAGTAGGTAGGACTGACTTGATATTTGATAATCTAAGTTGCCTTATAGGATATGCGCCAACAGTGGCATCAAATAAGGCCGAATAGGGGCGTCCGTTAATTGGCTAAACGGCGGGACTCCAAATCCTGTCCTGGGGGTTCGAGTCCCTCCGCCCCTGCACTTACCACAAGAGAAGCTTTAGCGAGAGGAATCTCAAAGGGTGCATGGGAGAAGAGTAAGGGCATAAGCCATATAAAATATTCGCAAGGTAAGCGTAATATGGCCTGAATCCAAGCATAGTTAAGATAAAACCTTTTTCGTCTATGCCTGATGCGAGAGAAACCCTAAGGATAAAGAGAAAGATCTCAAGAGGTTTTATCAGTGTAAGCCATTTGATAATAAAGATCGATGAATATTTTTAAGAAGGCAATTATTTTTTTAAAAGAGGTAAGATCAGAGTTAGGTAAAGTTTCATGGTCGACTCGACAGGAAGTATTAGGCGCTACTTTTGTGGTGATAGTTATTACCTCAATAATAGCATTGTTTATATTTATAGTAGATATAGTCCTTTCTAGGATACTAAATCTTATGTTTAGATGACGAACTGGTACGTAGTGCACACACAGACTGGAAGCGAAAACAAGGTTAAGAAGCTTCTTGAGGCAAGAATTGAATCGCAGGGGCTTAAAGACCTGATTACCAGGGTAGTTATCCCTACAGAGCAGGTTTCTGAGATTCGCGCCGGCAAGAAAAGGATATCCCAAAGAAAATTCTTTCCTGGCTATTTACTTGTAGAGATGGAATTAAATGATAAGACCTATCTTTTGATTAAGACTACGCCCGGGGTAACAGGTTTTATTGGTTTGGGTAAGAAACCTATGCCTTTATCCCAAGCAGAGATTGATGCTATTTTAAAGAAATCAGAGGAGACTCAAGCAAAACCAAGCCCAAAGATTATCTTTGATAAGGGTGAACAGGTAAGAATAACTGAGGGGCCGTTTGTCAACTTTAGCGGTACTATTGAAGAGATACATCCTGAGAGAGGAAAACTGAAGGTAAGTGTTTCCATATTTGGAAGATCTACACCTGTAGAGTTGGAGTATTGGCAAGTAGAAAAGGTATAATCCTATGCCTAAGAAAGTAGTTGCACAGATAAAATTACATGTTCCTGCAGGACAGGCAAACCCTGCTCCGCCGGTTGGACCTGCCTTGGGTCAACATGGTGTAAATATTATGCAGTTCTGTAAGCAGTTTAATGACCAGACCAAGTCAAAAGAGGGCTTGATTTTACCTGTAGTTATCACTGTTTACGAAGACAGATCCTTTACCTTTATTATAAAAAGTCCACCTTCTTCGGTTCTTCTTAAACGCGCGGCAAACTTAGCCAAGGCCTCTGGTACAGCCGGAAGGGAAATAATTGGTAAGGTCACCAGAAAACAGGTTGAAGAGATCGCAAAGCAAAAAATCAAAGATTTAAATGTTTCTGATTTAGAGAAGGCCATTAAGATTGTGGAAGGTACTGCCAGAAGTATGGGTATTGCTGTTGAGGACTAAAAGTCTAAGTATGAAAAGATTTAGCAAAAGGTATAAAGAGTCAGCAAAAAAGGTAGACAAAAACAAGGCTTATTCACTAAAGGAGGCTATCTCTATTTTAAAAGGGATGAAACCTACTAAGTTTGATGCCTCTGTGGACTTGCACTTCAAGCTCAATATCGATCCTAAAAAATCTGATCAAACGGTGAGAGGAGCTGTAGTATTGCCTGCAGGAACAGGTAAATCAAAAAGAATTCTTGTGATTGCAAGCGGTGAAAAAATAAAAGAAGCTCAAGAAGCTAATGCGGATTATGCAGGCGGAGAGGAACTGGTTGATAAAATAGCTGAAGGATGGATAGATTTTGATGCAATGATTGCGACACCTGATGTGATGAAGAGTGTTGCAAAATTAGGTAAGATTTTAGGACCTCGCGGGCTCATGCC
>JAMWDE010000192.1 GCA_023818905.1 Candidatus Omnitrophota bacterium
CCCTTCTGCTGCAGAGCAGACTTTATATTTTCTAAGTCTTGAGGGGCAGTAGTTATTTCGTAATTCTTCTCTTCTGATTTCATATCCTCTGCGCCAGCCTCTAAGACAATAGACATAAGCTCCTCTGCCTTTATCTGGTTTTTCTCAATAAGAATATATCCTTTTTTGGAGAATATCCAACTTACTGAACCGCTACCAGCAAGATTACCACCTTTTTTTGACATAATATTACGCACCTCAGCAGTAGTACGATTCTTGTTATCAGTTAAAGCCTCAATCATAATTGCAACTCCTCCTGGTCCGTAGCCTTCATAAAAAACTGTCTCGTAGGTTACTCCGGGGAGCTCGCCAGTTCCTCTCTTTATTGCCCGTTCGATGTTATCCCAAGGCATATTTTCCTCTTTTGCGCGGGCAATCGCAGTGCGTAACCGAGAATTGGTCTCCGGATTACCTCCGCCTTCACGCGCTGCTACTGTTATCTCTTTAATCAATTTTGTGTAGATCTGACCCTTTTTTGCATCTGCCAAGGCCTTTTTGTGTTTTATACCTGCCCATTTTGAATGTCCAGACATCTTATCCTCCTATCTGCCATTATATTGTTAAATTATTAACAAGACAAATCAACGGTTCGATAAGGGGTAGGTAGAATAAGCCGAGTTCTGTCTCAGTACGAATATCCGTACCTGAGTGGCTATTCCTCTAAGTTCAGACGTTACCGTCTGAATCAAGCAGTCAACCCGAGAGTTATTACGGGTTGGGCATCCCCTTCTCTCATATTTGACCTTGCTCCACGCGGGGTTTGCAGTGCGAACCATATCACTATGGTTCCGGTGGTCTCTTACACCACCTTTTCACCCTTGCCTAATATCTGAAAGATTGTAGGCGGTTTATTTTCTGTTGCACTCTCCATCGCCATTAGTGGTGACGTCTGGCAATTAACCAGCGCGCTGCCCTCCGGAGCTCGGACTTTCCTCTCCGAAAAATTCGGAGCAGCCACTTTCTACCTACCCAACCGTCAAAGAACTTTCTTCCCTATCGCTTCTTTTATTGCCTTGTTCGCTAACTTATCTGCGCCGCGATTTTCCTTACGAGGTATAAAATTTATCTTAAACTCATTAAAACCAGATAAAAGATGCATAACCTGTTTATATAGATTAGTGATGTTTGGATTCTTAACTCTATATTCCTTCTTTATTTGCCTATACAGTAATTGACTATCTGTATTTATGGTAATGTTTTCTGCTTTCAAGATAAGTGCTTCTTGCAAGGCGTAGATCAATGCCATATACTCAGCAATGTTATTGGTAGTTTTACCAATAAAATTGGAAATATTTTTCAAAATGCGTTCTCCCTCACATATTACCACCCCAACACCTGCTGGTCCTGGATTTCCTTTAGAGGCACCATCAATATAGATTGAGATGTTTTTCATTCCTCAATATATAGAATCCGGTTGCAAACCTCACAGGTGACTATCCTTTCATACATTTTTATTAAATTTATTACCTGAGGCGGAACATACATATTGCACCCCTGACAAGAATTATTGTTCACTTTTACAATCGCTAAACCATCTCGATTAGATAATATCTTTTCATACTGAGAAAGTATTTTGGAATCAATATTTGGGACAACCTGCTTTCTCTGTGTCTCTAACTGGGCAAGTCTATCATCTATCTCTTTTATTCTATCCTGTATCTTTTTCTTTTCATTACCAAGATTCTGTTCTTCTTGTTTTAGTCTCTCTTGTTCGCTATTAATATCTATTTTTACTTTGTCTATCTGCTCCATTATCTCAAGAATCTTATCCTCTATTATAGAAACATCTGCCTTGGCATCATTGATCTCCTTTAACATCGCC
Organism: Candidatus Omnitrophota bacterium; assembly: GCA_023818905.1. Taxonomy (GTDB): domain Bacteria; phylum Omnitrophota; class Gorgyraeia; order Gygaellales; family Profunditerraquicolaceae; genus JAMWDE01. The sequence continues at coordinate 1,862 of JAMWDE010000192.1, forward strand.
TGATATTCTTTATTTGTCTTTAGTTGATAAAGTTGGGTTTGTAATTTCTTAATAGCCTCTTCTTTAGAGGCTAATTCTAACTCCTTATCCTTCTTCTGCTTCTGCAATTCTAAAGTTTTTTTCTCCAGTTCAGCCAGAGAACGCTTCTTTTCCTCAAAATTACTTTCTAAAATCTTTATCTGCTCTGGTTTTGATTCTTTTTCGTACCTTAAATCGTATATCTCGGTATCTATTCCTTGCAGAACGACCAAATTGTTTATCTGCGTCTTTAGGTCAATTACCTGCATACCTTTATGGCACTGCTCAACTAATTTCTAAAATGGGCGCAATAGGATTCGAACCTATGACCTCTACAATGTGAGTGTAGCGCTCTAACCAACTGAGCCATGCGCCCTAATTTTTTATCTTAGTTTTTGACTCTGTATTGCTGGGCCCAGAAGGATTCGAACCTCCGACCAAGTGATTATGAGTCACCTGCTCTACCACTGAGCTATGGGCCCGCATTATTTATCAGCCTCTAATCAAAACCTTAGATTATATATAATACTATTTTGAGTATATTTTGGCAAGAAAAAATTTGAAATGTGTTGTTGCAACATAAAAATGTCATCTTTTTTGCAAAATAGAAATGTCACCTTTTAAGAATTCTTTTAAAGAATTTTCTTTTTGGTTTTTAAAGCTCCCTAT
>JAMWDE010000193.1 GCA_023818905.1 Candidatus Omnitrophota bacterium
AGCTTTAAAAACCAAAAAGAAAATTCTTTAAAAGAATTCTTAAAAGGTGACATTTCTATTTTGCAAAAAAGATGACATTTTTATGTTGCAACAACACATTGTAGATATACCTTGACAATACTAGATTTTAAAGTATACTTTACTAAAAATAGTTAATGATGAGGTGATAATTATGTTAAAGATGTGTTTCTTCTGCGGGAAAAGGCCTATAGTAGGAAAGAGTGTAGTTAGGAAAGGTTTACCTAAAAAGAAAGGTGGTACGGGCAGTAAGATTGTCCGTAGCAGCAAGCGTAAATTTCTTCCTAATCTTCAAAAGATACGCATCCTACTAGATAATCGTCCCCGTAGGGTTTATGTCTGTGCCCAATGTATAAAGCAACAGGATATTCAAAAAGCATAGATTTACCTAAACAGTATGTCTTTTACCTCTAAGATTATTTGCTCTCTAGTTTCCCAGTTATCTATCTTGGGTGTATATACCAAATCTAACTGGTAGGTGTCCAAAAGGCTATCTCTAAGATGCCCCATTCCGAATCCTATCGCCGGATAGGTAACCAAACCATCCGTAACCCAGAACTTCAGTGTGTTTCTACCTAAAAGCTGCGGCTGGGCCTTTATCTTAAGTCCCCTGGTATAGAATAGTGCAGGAGGATTTCCTGCTCCAAACGGCTCCAATACCTCAAGTTCCCGAATAACCTCTTCATTAAAATCTGAAAGGTTTAATTCTGCATCGATCTCTAGAACTGGAAATAAATCCTCAAAACTTAGGCATTCTTTGGCTAAACTATTAATTCTATCTTTAAAGGTATTCACATTATCCCTACTGATCAATAAACCTGCGGCATGACTATGCCCACCGAAGGAAACCAAATAGTCCTTACATTTCAAAAGGGCATCAAATATATGAAATCTTTTTATAGAACGTGCTGAACCTTTACATAGTCCATCGGATAGAGATATCAGTATAGTAGGTCGATAGAATCTTTCGGTCAATTTAGAGGCTACTATACCTAAAACCCCTTCATGCCAACCCTCTTTGGCTAAAACAATAATCTTGTGCTCTTTAAAGTTGATATCTCTACTTACCAAATCCTGGGCCTCTTCTAAAATCTTATTCTCTATTCTCTGCCTTTGACGATTATGCGCATCTACAATTCTGGCAAGCTCATCTGCTTCTTGAGGTTCCTTGGTCATAAGCAAACGCAAGGCAATCTCTGCGGTATCTATTCTGCCGCTGGCATTAAGCCGAGGCCCAAGTATATAGCTGATATAGGTAGAATTAATATTCTTACCACTTATCCCACTGATATCCATAAGTGCCTTAAGTCCAAGTTTTTTTGTCTGAGATATCCTTGAAAGACCTTCCTTAACGATAAGACGGTTTTCTCCTATCAGTGGAACCACATCGGCAACCGTACCTAAACAAACCAGATCCAAATCATCAAGCAAAAGATCGCCAGTAATGGCCTGGCAGAGTTTATACGCCACTGTTACGCCAGCTAATTCCGGGCAGGAATAACCTGAGTCTTTCAGTTTTGGATTTATTATGGCTGAGGCAGGAGGTAGTTGAACATCTATGGGTTCGTGATGGTCGGTCACTATCACATCTATGTTATGATTTATCAATTCTTTTATCTGCTCATGGCTATTTATTCCACAGTCAACTGTTATAAGAAGTTTTATATCTCTTTGCTTTGCAATATGCAATATATCCTTATTCAGGCCATATCCTTCCTTAATGCGGTGGGGTAAATAATACAGGGTCTCTATACCTATATTTGAGAGTGTTGTCTTCAATAGAGCCAGTCCTGTTATTCCATCTACATCGTAGTCGCCAAAGACCATAACCCGCTTTCTGCTCTCTAAGGCCTTTCTGATAATCTGTGTTGCCTTACCCATCTGAGAAAATAAAAACGGGTCCAGAAGATGTCCTATATTGGAATTCAAGAATCTCTCTGCCGCCTCTAAATTATCAACTCCACGATTTATTAAAATCTGGGCAAGGATTCCCGAGATACCTAATTCTTCTACAAGGGTCTCCTTTAGAACCTTATTAGAAGGTGCGATATTCAACAATCTATAAGTGTACATATCTACATCTTCTGAGGGGCTGATATACCCAAAAGCTCAAGACCTGTAGCGATAACGATTTGCGTTGCCTCTATAAGGCCGATTCTGGCTTGCGTCAAATCGTCCTGTTGACCTAAGACTCTATGCAGGTCATAGAACCTATGGAAACTCTGTGCCAACTCTTGGAGATATACAGTTAACATATAAGGGTCTTTTGTTTCTATGCAGATATTTAGCACATAAGTAAATTGCCATAGCTTTTTTATCAGTTCTATCTCCTCTCTCTCTTTAAGAAGATTGACCTTTATATTTCTAAATTTTCTATTTGGCAGAAACAAAGTAGAAGCATTATTTAATATACTACAGATCCTGGCATGGGCATACTGTACATAATACACGGGATTATCAGGTGTCTGTTTCTTGGCGACTTCTAAATCAAAATCTAAATGACTTGATGTGCGTCGCATCAAAA
>JAMWDE010000194.1 GCA_023818905.1 Candidatus Omnitrophota bacterium
GATGAGATTGATCTAGAATCCGATCCTCAAAAACAAAAGGCCATGCGTTTTGAAGCTTATTATTCTTTTATTCAAGAACTGACCCAGGAAATCCATGCTCTTGATCCCAATCATCCAGTTGCCTTGGGTAACGGAGAATTAATTGGACTGGATTATGCTAAAGAATTTTGTCCGGATGTAGATCTGGTTGCCTGCATTATCTATAGAGGCAAGACCTTTGGGAATCTTTTTAGGTCCTTAAGGGCTACCTTTGACAAACCCATTCTTTTATCTGAATTTGGGGCGGATAGTTATGATGCCTATAAAAATTTAGAAGACCAGAATATGCAGGCCTTTTTCTTGGAATCGCAGTGGCGACAGATTTATGAGAATTTAGCCACAAACAAAGAGGGCGAGGGTAATTGTTTAGGGGGGACAATCTTTGAATGGATAGATGAGTGGTGGAAACATAATGAATCTGATCCTGCTAGCTGGCATGTTCACGATACGGGTGCGGGTTGGTCAAATGGTTCTTATTATTTTGATATCAAGGCAAAGGATAATAAAAATATGAATGAGGAGTGGTTTGGGATTGTGGCCATATCGCCTGAGGAGGAATTTGGCATCAATAAACGTATCCCGAAAAAGGCCTATTATGTAATCCGGGAGTTCTGCAAGAACCCACAGGTTACGCCAAAAAGGAAAGGTAAGAAATGAGAAGATTTTTAATCCTTTTTTTATCGTTCATGTTTTATGTGTCAGGTGTCTTTGCAAAAGAAGATAATAAACTCCTTACTTTAAGCAAACAGCTCATTGAGGCTCAGACAGCCCAGGAATTACCCCTAATTTTTAAGGAATTAAGCCAATTATATTATCAGGATAATAAATATTCTGATTTTGTAGAATTCTTAATCTCGCTTAAACGCAAAAAGAAGCTTTTAGAGCCATTTGTTAACTACTATATTGCTAAGACGCGTTATCGGCAATTAAGGTATTTAGAAGAAACCCAGAACTGGAATGAATATTTTAGCCAGGGTAATCTTTATCGCGAGGAGATCCTGAAATATGCCAAGGATGTCATTTCTTCTACCTCTCCTAATGAACCCTTGAATATTTATGCGCGATTATTGTTGTGGCAATTTCATAAAGACCAGGAAGATACATTTCGCGATGAGGCGCAAGAGAATTTGATGGTTGGAATAAGCGCATACGCCCAAGGTAAATCAGTTGATATTCTCCTCATAAAAGAAATAGCAGATGTGCTTCAATCCTATAAGGAAATAACACCGGCAAAACAAGTTTACCGCTTATACGTGGATAAACTCTTGAGCGCAGAGATAGAGGCTACAGAATTAGAAAGGATCGCCTCTCAATTCTATCAGGAAGGAAATTTAGAGCTGAGTTCAACTCTTTATGATACCTATATTCAAAGGATTAAGACCTCTTTGTCTAAGGAAAAATTAATTCCCGCCCTGATTGAGATTGCAAAAAAGTTTTCCTATCAGGATGATGCCAATAATGACCCGGAATACGCCGAGAAGGTCTTTAAAGAAATTGAGGCAGTTTGTGGTAAAGAGGCCTTCACGGAGGAGCTCTTTTATTTGCGCGCCTTTAACTTAGAAAAGGCCAAGGACTATATTCCTGCTCGGGATGCCTATTTAGAATTACTTAAGCGATATCCAGAAAGTATACATCATGATGAAGCAGTTTTTAAGAGTGCAATTATTTCTACCTATGTGGCACACGATATAAATACCGGCAGCAATTATTTTGAAAAACTGGCGCAAAGAGAAATAGTCACACCCTGGGTAATCTCCAGTATTTATCAATTAGCATTATTAAAACACTGGCAACAAGATTTAGATAAGGCAAAAGAATATTACCATAAATTATTGGAACTTGCCAAAGACGATTTTATTGAGACAGTAACTCTGGCCAAAGAAAGATTAAAGGAGATCTTGGAAGGTAAACCCATGGAATATGCCCTAAAGATATTTCTGGATGTTTCCTTAAAAGAAGAATACGCAATGCTAAATATGACTAAATTGGATTTAGTGGCCCATCCTTATCGGGTACTTAAAAAAGAAGAAATTGTAGGGATAAACTCGCATCCTTATGTGGGAGAAACCGGATGTCTTCAGGTAGAATTAGGGTATCTTTGGTCCGGACACCTTGGAACTACTAAACCCAATACCCAGCAGGAAAGATTTAACACCACTTATCTTCACCACGGCACCAAAGAGGTAAATCTTCTGGTGCTCTCACCTGGCGGTATCATTGACTATGACCTTATCATGGTAGATGTAAAACAATAATCACAATTAATTAAAATACTTGACTTATATTATTTTTGTAGTATAAATAATGTAAACAAATTGTTTTTAAAATTTAGGTATCTTTAAAAAAGGCCACAATTGTTGAGGGTAAAAAAGATATAAGAAAAAGACAAATGCGCATCCCGGATTTTAAAAAAGAGATTTCTACAGAAAAAGAAAAACGTAGTATCGAGATTTTAGAGATTTTACGTCGGCGTGGCCCGATCAGCCGGCC
>JAMWDE010000007.1:0-6971 GCA_023818905.1 Candidatus Omnitrophota bacterium
AAGCTAAGATTTAAAAAGATAGGGAGCTTTAAAAACCAAAAAGAAAATTCTTTAAAAGAATTCTTAAAAGGTGACATTTCTATTTTGCAAAAAAGATGACATTTTTATGTTGCAACAACACACAACATCTATAAAAATTGACTTTTTGAGTAAACAATGATATTATTAAAAATCTAAATAAAAAATTTTAAATAAGAGAGGGTTCTTATGCCACTCAATAAAGATACCGTAAGACAGTTAGGAACTTTGGCACGTATACACCTAGAGGAACAGGAACTGAAGATTCTTTCAGTTCAATTAAAAGCCATATTAGATTTTATTGATAAATTAAAAGAGGTAGATATTGAAAATATTAGCCCTACCAGTCATATACTACCGATTAATAATGTTTTAAGAGAAGATGTCCCTGGCGATTCTTTGCCAAAAGAAAAGTTCCTAAATAATGCGCCTCAAAAGGAAGGAGATTTTTTTGGCGTGCCCAAGGTGATTGAGTAAAACTTAGATTACGAGGTTTTAAATGGAATTGCATAATCTAACTGCCTCTGAGCTTATTGAGAAGTTAAGCCTAAAACAGATAACTCCTGATGAGATTTTGTTTTCATTGGATAAACAGATTAAAAGGCTTGAATCTAAGATCAAGGCCTATGTAAGGTTGGATGGCAACAAGATTTCTACCTTGCCGACTATATCCCACCTAGAAGGTACTAGTTTAAAAGGCATTCCAGTTTCTGTTAAAGATAATATATGTACTGATGGTTATCTCACAGAATGTTGCTCTAAGATACTTTCTGGTTTTAAGCCTCCTTATGACGCAACTGTAATAAAAAAACTAAAGGAGGCTGGAGCGCGCATACTTGAACCCAAGACCAATATGGATGAGTTTGCCTTTGGTTCGTCTACGGAAAATTCCTGTTTCGGCCCTACTTATAATCCTTGGGATTTGGGTCGTGTAGTAGGTGGTTCATCCGGAGGTTCTGCAGCTGCTGTAGCAGCTGATGAGGCAATTTTGGCTTTAGGTTCAGATACAGGTGGTTCTATTAGACAGCCAGCTTCATTTTGTGGTGTGGTAGGACTTAAACCTACGTACGGAAGGGTCTCGCGGTATGGACTTATTGCTTTTGCTTCTAGTTTAGATCAGATTGGCCCAATTACAAAGGATGTTAAGGATTGCGCCCTGCTGATGAACACCATCTCAGGTTATGACCCTTGCGATTCCACCTCTGTTGATATAGAAGTACCTGATTTTACGAAAGCACTCATTCCTGATGTAAAAGGTATCAAGATAGGTATACCTAATGAATACTTTGTAGAAGGTCTGGATCCTCAGGTTAAGAACGTGATAGAAGAGGCTATAAATAAACTTAAGGACTTGGGAGCAATGTGTGAGCAGGTATCGTTGCCACACACTGAATATGCAGTTGCAGTTTACTACATTATTGCTACTGCTGAGGCAAGTTCCAATTTGGCCAGATTTGATGGCGTGCAGTATGGTTACCGTAGTAAGAGTAAAATATCTAAAAAAATAGAATCCTCCTCACTTATAGAGATGTACAAGCAGACACGTGCAGAGGGGTTTGGTTCTGAGGCAAAGAGGAGAATCATATTAGGCACGTTTGTTTTGTCGCATGGTTATTATGAGGCATACTATCTAAGAGCACTTAAGGTAAGGACATTGATAAAAAATGATTTTGACAATGTTTTTAGGGAATGTGATTGTATAATTACACCCACATCTCCTACAACTGCATTTAAAATCGGGGAGAGGATAGATGACCCGTTGAAGATGTATCTTTCTGATATTTATACTATCTCGGCAAATTTAGCAGGAATTCCTGCAATATCAATACCCTGTGGTTTTGACAAATATGGTCTTCCTGTAGGATTACAGATTTTGGCCAAGCCTTTTGATGAAGAGATGCTTTTTAGGGTTGCCTATGCGTATGAACAGAGTACACCTTGGCATAAGATGAAACCAAAAATAATTTTTGAGCAATGAGTATTTATTCAGGATACGAAGCAGTCATAGGTTTAGAGGTCCATATTCAATTAAAGACCAAAACTAAGGCATTCTGTGGTTGTTCTACGGAATTTGGTAGAGAACCCAATTCACAGGTTTGTCCTGTATGCTTAGGTTTTCCGGGAGCTTTACCTGTGCTTAACCGTTTGGCCTTAGAGTATGCGGTTAAGGTGGCTTTGGCATTGAATTGCAAAATACAGGAATTTACAAAATTCGACCGCAAGAATTATTTTTATCCTGACCTGCCCAAGAATTATCAGATATCTCAGTTCGATCTACCGTTATCCAAGGATGGTTTTTTGGATATATACCTGCAAGGTAAAGCAAAACGAATAGGCATAAGGCGGGTGCACCTCGAGGAAGACGCAGGTAAATTAATCCATAAAGAAGACTTTAGTCTTGTGGATTTTAATCGCGCAGGTATACCACTTTTAGAGATTGTCAGTGAACCACAGATAAACTCCCCTCAGGAGGCCTATGAGTATCTTTCAACACTCAAAAGCATTGTACAGTATTTAGATGTTTCTGATTGCGATATGGAAAAAGGGTCTTTGCGCTGTGATGCCAATATCTCTGTAAGAGAGGCAGGAGCAGAGGGATTGGGCACAAAAACAGAAGTAAAAAATATGAACTCATTTAAGTCAGTAAAGGAGGCTTTGGGATTTGAGATAGAACGGCAGATAGAGTTGCTTAAGCAAGATAAGAAGATAATCCAGGAAACCAGATTATGGGATGCAGAGAAGTTAGAAACCTTTTCTATGCGCACAAAGGAAGAATCCAAAGATTATCGTTATTTTCCCGAGCCTGACCTTCCGCCATTTATAATCAGTAAGGACAAAATTGAGAGCATAAGGATGACTATACCTGAGTTACCGTACCAGAAGATCCAGAGGTTTATGAATGAGTATGGACTATCAGAATACGATGCAAAGGTTATTGTTTTTTCTTCAAAGGATGATGCAATCTACGCAGAAGAATGTATGAAAAGACTTGATAGTTCAGATAAAAAACCTTTGGTAAACTTTTTAATCGGACCTATGATGTCTGAAGCAAATAACCGTAATTGTGGAATCTCCGGGTTAGGTATCCCTGCGGAAGAGGTGGTATCATTGGTCCAGCATGTTCAGAGACAGGATATTTCATACTTGACTGCTAAGTCTGTGCTAAAGGAGGTTATTGACACATCACAATCACCAACCAAGATAATAAAAGATAAGAATTTAATTCAGATTTCAGATAGTAACGCCTTAACTAAATTGGTAGACGAGGTTATAAAGGAAAATCCTAAATCTGTGCAAGACTACCTTTCTGGAAAATCCAATGCGATTATGTTTTTAGTAGGTCAGGTGATGAAAAAAAGCAATGGCAAGGCCAATCCAAAGATAGTTCAGGAGATAATAAAAGGGAGGTTGAGTAATGCGTAGGAGAATCTATACAGTTATATTTGTAGGCGTGATTGTATCTTTAAGTATAGCCAGCGGAATGTCTGGAATAGATGCCAAGAAGAAGGATGAGCTGTATAGACAGGTAAGGCTTTTTTCTGACGCGTTGACAATTATCCATACTGATTACGTAGAAGAGATAGAGCCTAAGAACCTGATCTATGGAGCACTGAAGGGTATGCTTTCCTCTTTAGATCAGCACAGTCAATTTATGGACCCGGATACATACAACGAGCTAAAGGTTGATACCGAAGGTAAATTTGGGGGTTTGGGTATCGAGATTACCATTAAAGACGGCATGCTTACAGTGGTGACTCCTATAGAGGATACCCCTGCCTGGAAAGCAGGAATAAAGGCAAACGATAGGATTGTTAAGATAAATAACGAGTTGACGCGTGATATGTCGCTTACAGAGGCGGTAAAGAGACTAAGGGGTAAGCCCGGAGAGTCTGTAAATCTTGTTATCCTACGGGAGTCTGAGAGAAAGCTTTTAGAATTTAAGATAGTGCGTGACATAATTAAAATAAAAGATATAAAAGAAGCCAGAATTTTAGAGGACGGTGTAGGTTATATACGTCTAGTTGAATTTAGAGAAAATACTTCTAAAGATATGGATGAGGCATTAAACAAGCTCAAAAAGGAAGGAATGGTCTCTTTGATATTGGATCTGCGGAATAACCCTGGTGGCCTTTTAGATGTAGCGGTGAATGTAACAGAAAAGTTTATAGAGAGAGGTAAGCTCATCGTGTCTACCAAGGGTAGAAAGAATACTCAAAACTTAGAATTCTTTTCGCGCATAGAAAATCCCCTTACAGATATACCTATGGCGGTATTGATTAATGAAGGCTCTGCCTCAGGTAGCGAGATTGTAGCAGGTTGTCTGCAGGATTATAAACGCGCCATTATCGTGGGTACAAGGTCATTTGGAAAAGGTTCTGTCCAGACGATTATACCTTTAAGTGATGGGTCTGCTCTGAGACTTACCACAAGTAAATACTTTACGCCTTCAGGAAGACAGATACATCAAAATGGTGTTCTGCCGGATATTGTAGTAGAAGAAGGTAGGATTGAATTGGCTTCAAAAGAGAAAACCACATTAGAAAAACCCACAGATATATTTGAGGAGATAGAAGCCAAGCAGGAGATAACAGCTCCTCGGGAGAAAATATCACCTGAGCATGATTACAGAACCGACAATCAACTTATGCGAGCACTAGATATCTTAAAGGCAATAAAGATATTAAAGGATGTTAAAAGATGAAGAAGTATCAGATATATAGGAATGCTACATTGATACTTTCTTTTGTAGTCATCATAGAGACTATGATACTTATACAGGTTTGGTTTACTAGGCCCAGAAAGAGATTAGCGCCAGTACCACCTGTGGTAAAAGGTAAGATAGCCATTGTCATTGATGATTGGGGTTATAATCTAAACCATTTCCGCATGTTAGAAGAGATAGGGTATCCTTTAACGATATCAGTTTTGCCTAATTTGAGTTGTTCTTCCTGGATAGCCCAGCAAGCAAACCGAATGGGTTTAGAGGTAATTTTGCATCTCCCCTTAGAACCTTATGAAAGATATAATCTTGAGAGCGATACGATTACAACCTCAATGGATGAGGTAACTATAAAAGGTATAATTGAGAAAGCCCTGGCAGATATTCCAACTGCAAAAGGTGTTTCTAACCATATGGGTTCAAAGGCTACCGCAGACTTTCGGGTTATGGAGATTGTATTTAGGGAATTGAAACGTAGGAATCTTTATTTTTTAGATAGTTTGGTATCTCCAAAAAGCATATGTTTTGATGTGGCACGTAAAGTTAGATTAAATTTTGCTCAAAGAGATGTTTTTTTAGATAACCAAGAAGATACTGATTATATAAAAGGTCAGATCGACAAGTTGAAAACAATTGCCAAGGTTCATGGTCAAGTTATAGGTATTGGTCACGTTAGGAAGAATACCTTAGATGTGTTAAAAGAGATGATGCCTTTGCTTGCCAAGCAAGGATACAAATTTGTTTTTGTATCCGAATTAGCAAGGTAATGCCAATTCTTAAGTTGATATGTTAGTATTAGGCATAGAGACCTCTTGCGATGAAACAGCAGCCTCAGTGGTTGAGAATGGGGAAAAAATAATTTCTAATGTGGTTGCGTCCAGTCTGCGTTTTCATAAAAGATATGGCGGTATCATACCGGAAATTGCCTCGCGCAAACAATTAGAAACTATCACATCTGTTTGTGCCTTGGCTTTAAAGAAAGCAGCTCTGGACTTGAAGGATATAAATCTGATAGGTGTAACATATGGTCCAGGTCTTTTAGGATCTCTGGTAGTAGGAGTGTCTTTTGCTAAGGCATTGAGTTTAGGTAGAGGCATACCTATCTTAGGCATAGACCATCTTCATAGTCACATATACTCAAGTCTACTCAACAACAAGATAAAATTACCTTTTATTTCTCTGGTTGTTTCTGGTGGGCATACAAGTCTGTTTTACGTAAGAGACCACGGTAATATCAAGCTTATAGGCTCAACCCAAGATGATGCCTGTGGAGAGGCCTTTGATAAGGTAGCTAAGATTTTGGGATTAGGTTACCCCGGTGGTCCATATATAGAAAGATTAGCTAAGAAGGGTGATCCAAAAAAGATAAGGTTCCATTGTTCAAATACAAGAGATCCTTTTGATTTTAGTTTTAGCGGAATTAAAACAGCGGTTCTTTCCTGTTTGCGCAATAGAGGATTTCAAGTAAAAGGTAAATCCAAATTTTATTCTAATGAGGGGTTTATCAGTGATGTAGCGGCTTCCTTCCAAGAGACAGTTATAGATACGCTTATTAAGAAATCATTTTTAGCCTGCAGGGCCAATAGATTAAATAGACTTGCTATAGGAGGTGGCGTAGCTGCAAATAACCGTTTAAGAGAAAGATTTTCTCAAGAGGCAGCGAATCAAAATATAAATGTTTATTTTCCTCTCAGGGAATTCTGTATGGATAATGCAGCAATGGTAGCAGGTTTAGCCTATCATTTGTTTAAGGAAAATAAGGTGAGTGACTTGAATTTAGTAGTTAGACCGATAGTATAAATACAGAGATTTAAAAAGGAGGGGTTATGTTTACTAATATGGAGATAACCCTAAGGATATTTTGCGCTACTATCTTAGGTGGGCTTATCGGGTTAGAGCGTCAGCTTCACCGTCGAGGTGCAGGGTTACGTACACATATGTTAGTCTGCTTGGGCTCCTGCCTTATAATGTTGACATCATTATATCTTTTTGATATATATAAAGAGCAGGTCAAGATAGATCCCGCACGTCTTGCTGCAGGTGTAATTACAGGGATTGGATTCTTAGGTGCAGGAACAATTATCCGAGAAAGAGAAGGCATAAAGGGCCTTACTACCGCTGCCAGTCTTTGGGTAGTTGCTGGCATTGGTTTAGCTAGTGGTTGTGGATTCTGGAATGCAGCTATCATAACTACCGTATGCGCCCTCCTTGTGCTTTTTTGTTTAAGATATTT
>JAMWDE010000007.1:6981-14116 GCA_023818905.1 Candidatus Omnitrophota bacterium
TTTAGAGAGTACTATATTGAATCGCATAGAAAAGAGATATTAAGAGTTAGTGATCAAGATAACATAAGGAGGTGAATCTTATATGGCATTTAAGAAGAAGTTGGAAGAAAAGATTTTAGATGTGGACGCTGAAATGCAGGGAAACCTTATTTTTAAGGAACCAGTAAATCTGCGTATCAATGGAAAGTTTCAAGGAAACCTTGAAGTAAGAGGCAATCTTACCATTGGCTCGTCTGCCTTTGTGTCGGGTGACATCGTGGGAGAGAATATCGTGATAGGAGGAAAGGTTAAAGGTAAGATAAACGCTAAGGACAGATTAACATTACTACCCACTGCGATTGTGGAGGGGGAGATATACCCCTCAAGATTAAATGTGGCAGAAGGTGCGATATTAGAAGGAAAATGTTATATGCTTCATGATTTTCTTAGTGTGGAGGAATTAGCGCGTTATTTAGATATAGATTTAAATTCTATATTGGAATGGGCGACTGCAGGAAAGTTACCAGGCATAAAGGAAGGTGATAGCTGGAAATTTGAAAGAAAAGCTATAGATTCTTGGGTTAGTGCCGGAAAGGTAGGTAAATAATTTTTGATTACAGATAGGATAGAAAGGTTTTGAGACGATGTCAGAGGAAAAGCTTTTAACCATAAGAGATGTCTCTTTAATTTTGGGCATATCTGAAAAAGAAGTAATTGAATTGGCAGAGAATGGTAAAATTCCTGCCTACAAGATAGGTGGTGTATATCTAAGATTTAAACGCCATCAGATAGAGGAGTTCAAAAAAACCTTTAAACCTTCTAATCAAAATACTAATACATCTGTTTTATACCATAATAGAAATGTAAGCTTTAAAGACAAAGTCAGTGATTTCTTTTATTTTAACGATTTTTATATCTTAGCAGCCTTAATTATTCTTATAATCCTTTTAATTATATTTAAAAAATATTAATCTTGGTGCATACCGATGTCAAAATACGGTTTCTCTGATTTAGGTTTTGCTAAATTAGATATAGATAGAAAAATACGCAGAGGATTTGCAGAGGTTATATATTGTCCTGGCAAAACCCCCCGTCATCTAAAAGAGATTATTTCAGAGCTACTTAAGAATAAGCAGGAAGCAGTGCTTACAAAACTAAAGGAAGAGGATTTCAGGTATCTTAAGAGGACATTTCCAAGGTTAAAATACAATCCTTCTGCAAAGCTGGCTTACATAAATAAAAATATCAAACCTTCTAACAGAGGGTTGGTAGTAGTAATTTCGGCCGGTACCTCTGATATGCCTGTAGCTGAGGAGGCAGTTGTAACCTTAAAGATAATGGGTAATAAGGTAATTAAATTATACGATGTGGGTGTAGCAGGGATTCATCGTCTGATGCATTATATTGAGATATTGAGAAAAGCAAAAGTAATTATTGTGGTAGCAGGTATGGAAGGTGCTTTGGCAAGCTTGGTAAGTGGATTGGTAAGTTGCCCTGTGATTGCTGTGCCCACCAGTTGTGGTTATGGCGCAAGCTTTGGGGGTTTATCTGCACTTTTGACTATGCTCAATAGTTGTTCGCCAGGCGTGGCAGTAGTAAATATTGATAATGGTTTTGGCGCAGGTTACTTTGCGAGTCTTATTAATAGATAGATTGGATGTCGGATAACAGAATAACTCTAAAAGAGGCAGAGAGATTCCATGGACATGTTGGTCCTTACTTAATTTTGGGGATTTTGGCAGGTGAATTGGCGATTAATAAACTGAACTTCAAAAGATATTTTGACTTAGAGGTTAAGGTATCAGGAGTAGATAAAAAACCAAAATCCTGTATAATAGATGGGTTACAGTTGTCTACAGGAGCAACTTATGGAAAAGGTAACATTTATAAGATGCCAGGTAGAAGGTTGGGGATTCTGTTCACTGAGCGAAAGAGCGGAAGGAAGATTAAATTAAATATAAAAGGAGACCTAATTAAAAGAATTTATGCCTTAAAAGGACATTTTGATTCAGAAAGATTGGCTAGAGAGCTTTATAAAACAAATCCTCTTAAAATATTTGACATAAAAATATTATAACTATGGCTCTTTCAGGATTAGATATCTATAAGCTTTTACCTAAAACCAACTGTCGCGAGTGTGGTTTTGTTACCTGTCTGGCGTTTGCTATGCAGTTGGCAAAGAAAGCGGTAAGTGTTGATAAGTGTCCATACCTAAGTCAACAGGCAAAACAGATTCTGGAGACATCAAGTCTACCCCCCATAAAACTGGTTACGATTGGAACAGGTGAAAATAGGCTTGAGGTTGGTAATGAGAATGTGCTTTTTCGTCATGAGGAGAAATTTTATCATCCGTGTGGCATAGGATTTATAATCGACGATGACTTACCAGAGGAACAGATAAAACAGAGATTGGAAAAGATTAACAGTTTTAGATTTGAGCGCGTAGGTCAGAATTTGCAAGTGAATCTTGTGGCTATAAGACAGACCGGTGATAAGACCCAGTGGCTTAAAGCCTTAAGATTAGTTTCAGATAACACTTCTTTATCTCTTGTCTTGATGATAAAAGACCTGGAAGGTCTAAATGAGGCCTTAGAGATTACTCGGGATAAGAAACCTTTGGTTTATTGCGCTACCGAAAATAATCTTACCGAGTTTTCTAAATTGGTTCAAGATCATAATGTAGTGGTAGGAGTTTGTGCCAAAGATTTAGATACTATTTCTGAGATTACCAAGGTATTGGATGCCCAAGGTATTAAAGAATTAGTATTGGATACTGGCAAAAAAAGCATTTCAGACAAAATCTGGGATTTAACTCAGATAAGAAGGCAAGCGCTTAAAAGGTCCAACCGCAGTTTGGGTTACCCATCGTTAGTAATAGTTGACCGTCAAGACCCTTACCAGGAAGCCATAGAGGCAGCTACCTACATTTTAAAATATGCAGGTATAGTCTTAATAGGAAGTGCAGAGTCTTGGCAAATCCTGTCACTTTTGACCTTAAGGCAGAATATCTATACTGACCCTCAGAAGCCTTTACAGATTGAGGCAAAATTGTATCCTGTGGGTCAAGTCTCACATGAATCTCCTGTTTTAGTAACCACCAATTTCTCTCTTACCTATTACACAGTTTTAGGAGAAGTAGAGGCAAGCAAAGTTCCCTCTTATATTGTAAGCGTAGACACAGAGGGTATGTCTGTTTTGACTGCTTGGGCTGCAGAAAAGTTTACACCCGAAAAGATCACTGAGTCAGTTACCAAATTTGGATTAAAAGATGTGGTGTCACATAACAGATTGATTATCCCTGGTTATGTAGCGGTGATGAGTGGCGACCTTGAAGATAAATCTGGTTGGAAAGTAATAGTGGGACCAAAAGAGGCAGCAGGGATTCCTGCATTTCTAAAGAATATTTAATATTTCGGATATATTTGGTGAGGGATGGAGAAATTCAAGATCACATTTTATCCTGATAATAAAACAGTAGAAGTGGATAAGGGTAAAACTATCCTTTCTGCGAGTATATCTGCAGGTATAAATATCGCCTCCAGTTGTGGTGGTGATGGAGTTTGCGGAAGATGCAAGGTTATTGTAAAGAAAGGAGAGGTCATTTCACATCCTACAGGAAGGATCAGTTTAGAAGAAAGAAGACAGGGTGTATATCTTGCTTGCCTTACTGCTATCCAGAGTGACTTAGAGGTTGAGATCCCTCCTGAATCAAGGTTAGATTTTGATAAACTTACACCTGAAGAGATAGATTTAAGATTAAAAGGACTCTTTTCAGATTTAGAGGAAATAGAGCCATCAAAATCTGTTTTGTCTGAAGACATCTTTGTGCATTCTCCCTTAGCCACGAAACTGTATCTGGAGTTACCCAAACCAAATCTAAATGATAGGGTTAGTGATTTGGAAAGATTGTATAGACAGATAAATCGGATACAGGAGATTCCTATTATGCAAACAGGTCTAGCTAATATCAGGCGCTTAGGAGAACTGTTGCGGTCATCTGATTGGAAGGTTACAGTTACATTGGGCAAACGTAACGGAACTACAGAGATTGTGCTTATAGAACCAGGTGATACTACCCAAAAAAATTTTGGTTTGGCTTTTGATATAGGCACCACTACTATCTGTGGCCAACTGTTGGATTTAAATACCAAGAAGGTATTGGGAACAAAGGCGACTTATAACAGGCAGGCTACTTTTGGTAGCGATGTGATTACGCGTATAGTCTATGCCCAAAGACAGGAAGGTTTAGAGAAACTACACCATGCGGTAGTTGATACCATGAATGAGATGATACAGGAGTTGGTACGAGAACGCAGTATAGACCTCAACGATGTAAATTGTATCCTGTGCGCAGGCAATACCACAATGATACATCTTCTTCTGAGGGTTGACCCCACCTATATCAGAAGAGAACCGTACGTCCCTACAGCAAATTTTGTTCCTACTATCCGTGCTGCAGAAGCAGGCATTAAGATAAATCCTCGAGGTTTACTCTCCTGCGTTCCTGGTGTTTCAAGTTATGTAGGTGGAGATGTAGTTGCAGGGGTACTATCATGTGGATTAGACAAGGAAAAGGATTTATGTATTTTAATAGATGTAGGCACGAATGGTGAGATTGTTTTGGGCAATAGAGAATTTTTAGTTTCTTGTTCCGCCTCAGCAGGACCTGCATTTGAAGGAAGTGGCGTAAGCTGTGGTATGAGGGCAGCTAAAGGAGCGATACAGGAGGTAAAGATTGACAAAAATTTCGCTGTGAATTACACAACTATAGGAGGAGTTAAACCAACAGGGATATGCGGTTCCGGATACATTGATATAGTAGCACAGATGTTAAATGTAGGCCTTATTGATAAAGATGGAAAGATAAGACCAATAGAACATCCTCGTATACAGATAGACCAGGAAGGCAGAAAGTTCGTAGTTGTCTTTAAAGAGGAGACCCAAACCGGACATGATATCGTGATTACGGAGGCAGATATAGAGAATATCAAACGTGCAAAGGCAGCAATTTATTCAGCGGTTGTAATTTTAACGAAATATATGAACTTAGATTTGGCAAAGATAAAAAAACTTTTTATTGCAGGAGGTTTTGGTACGTATCTAAATATAGATAACGCTATACGCATAGGTCTCTTACCTGATTTGGAAAGGGATAGATTTTTATTCGTAGGCAACAGTTCTTTAGTTGGAGCAAGTGCAATACTACTTTCTTGTGAAGCAATGAAAAAGGCAAATGAGGTCGCCAAGAAGATGACCTATATTGAGTTATCTGTTGAACCGGGATACATGGATGAGTATATGGCAGCTTTATTTTTTCCACATACAGATTTAGCTAAATTTCCGAGTATAACGGTATAACTTTCTATTAGCAATAATTAACAATAATGGGGTATATAATCGCGGTTGCTGGTAAGGGTGGTACAGGAAAAACAACCATAGCAGCGCTACTAGTAAGAATTATCAAAGAGAAAAGAAGAGGTGAAATTTTAGCAGTGGATGCAGATCCCAACAGCAATCTGGCTGAAAACTTAGGCTTAAAACCAAGACAGACAATTGGACAGATACTGGATGAGGTATCAGCTCATCCTGAGGATATTCCCCCGGGAGTTTCTAAGGATAGATTTATTGAATATAAAATTCATCATAATGTTATAGAGGAGGCAGATGGTTTTGATATACTTACCATGGGCAGACCAGAAGGTCCAGGTTGCTACTGTTATGTAAACAATGTCTTAAGAGGCATTATGACCAAACTTATTAAGAATTATAGATACATCATTATAGATAACGAGGCAGGTTTAGAGCATCTTTCCCGTCGCACTACGCGCACGGCAGATGTATTTCTGGTAATTTCTGATGCTACATCGGTGGGTTTAAGGTCAGCCAGAAGAATAATTGAGCTTGTTCAGGAATTATCAATAGATATAAAGAAAAAGGTCTTGATAATCAATCGTTGCGATTCACAGAGGCAAGTAGATATAGATAAGATGCTCCAGAGAGAAAATATACAGACTGGGTTAGAGTTTATTGGTTGTATACCTCAAGACCAAGGCATCCTTGACATAAGCCTTAATGGAGGTTCTTTATTAGATTTAGCGGATGATGCAGTAAGTATTAATACTTTACGTAAGATAGGAGACAGGATATGCCCATCGATCTAATGCTTGAAAAGTATTCAGGCAGAATAGCGACATTGACTATCGGTGCGAGTAAAGAGGAGGCAGGGACTCGTAAGTACACAATCAGGATAGGAGGTCAAACAACCCTTCCTTTTTTGTTCTCGGAGGGGCCTATCCCTAACAAGCCTACTATAGCCTTTGAAATCTGGGATATTCCACCAATTGATTGGCCACAGGCCTTATTGGAATCTTATAAAGATGTAGTTAATGATACTGTAGAGTGGGCGCAAAAGTGTATTGAGGATTATAGGGCTAAAGTTTTATGCTTAAGATTGCAAGGTGCACATCCTGATTGTGGCAATAGAACTCCTGATGAGGAAGCAAAATTGATAGAGAAGTTGTTGAAGGCGGTTGATGTGCCTTTGATTATAATAGGCTGTGGAGAGGACACCAAGGATAATCTGGTTCTACCTATATGTAGCCAAGCGGCAAAAGGAGAGCGTTGTTTGTTTGGCGAAGCCTTCCAGGATAATTACAAGACATTAACCGCTGCAGTACTAGCGGATGGGCACAATATTATTGCCACTTCGCCTATAGATATCAATATCGCTAAGCAGTTGAATATACTAATTTCTGATATGGGTTTGGGATTAGAACGGATTGTGATAAACCCCACTATTGGAGCATTGGGTTATGGTCTTGAGTATGCCTATTCTATTATGGAAAGGATAAGGCTGGCTGCTTTAGCAGGTGATAAGACTGTGGCTATGCCATTTATTTGCTTTGTAGGCCAAGAGGCGTGGCGGGCAAAAGAGGCAAAGGCTTCAGCAGTTGAATTTCCTAACTGGGGAAAGGATCTGGAACGGGGGATTGTGTGGGAGACCTTAACCGCTACTGCACTTATTCAAGCAGGTGGAGATATAATGGTGATGAGACACCCAAAGGCAGCACAAAATATAGATACATACATAGAGGAATTAATGCAAAAGTCTGCACAGTAAAATGGAGTAGATATCTATGTTTATAATAGGAGAGTT
>JAMWDE010000008.1:0-8572 GCA_023818905.1 Candidatus Omnitrophota bacterium
GACTTTAATTTTTATATTCATAATCTTTCCCTCTCTAGATAATCAATAACCTCTCTGAGGTTATTAAAAATATCCTCTAACTGCTCTTGACTAAATTGCGAAGGTGCGTACCTAGCCATATCGCAGTCAACAAAAATCCTGCTGATCCTCTTCATCAATTCAGTGGGTATGCCTCTTTCTTTGGCTATCTCCTCAATACTAACTGCGGTTATCCCTCCGGGAGCCAAATTTAGTCTATCTGCTAAATATTCTCTGAATACCCTAAAGAGCTTATCAAAAAAGACTTCTGCCTTTCCTTCTTTGAGAAGAAGACCAAGCTCCCTTAGGCCTTCCTTTGCCTTATATGAAGCCTGAATTCTCCTCGCATAATGTTCATCACTAATTAATCTCTGTTTCCTTAAATAAAAAATAATAACCACCATAAATACAATAAAACTTAATATCTGAATCAACCAAAAGATAAGACTCTGATAAAAGTAATGCCCTATCCTTACTAATTTACCTGGAGAATTTTTGATATAAATGATATCTTTGCCTAACTCTTCCTTCTGTATCAGTTTTGGTAAAATTTGGGGTAACTCTATTAATTTGGACTGGACCTCTGGTGCAGGAATAACAGCTATAGGAATAGGGGGATGTTTCAAAGCCTGATATTCACCTAATTGGGTATCAAAGAAACTAAAACTTATCTGGGGAATATGGGTTATCTTCTCTGTCTCAGGGATAATTACCTGTTCAAATATCTTCTCATTCCTATCTTGTTTGGCTTGAGGCTCATAAATCTTAAACCCATCCTTGGACTCTAACTTAGGGGCTTTAACACTATCAAAATTGCCCTCGCCTTTTATCTTCATCTTAAGCGTTATAGGATCTCCTATCTTCACTTCCAAAGGTACTGCCTCCACCTCTAATCGAAAATTACCCAAGGCGCCATCAAAATCTATAGGCCTTCCTTCTTTGGGCAAGTCCAAAACTGTAATAGATATCTCTGGAGAACTCAATTGCAAAGGATAGGCCTCATATCTAGCAAAGAAATCCTCAAATATATCTCTATCAAAAAAATCATCAAAGAAATCATCCTCGAAGATACGACTTCTGCGCTGGGGTTGTTTACGTACCACCAAATTACAATTTACCCTTGCAGGACCCAATATAAATTCTCCTGGTTTTATTGCAAACATCTGAGTGTTAAACTCAATCACATCATACAAAATTCCGCCCAATTCTTCGCGATACTGTTTTGGTTGCACAAATTTCTCGATAGAAAAATTATCCGTCTCAAGTATAGGAAATTGAATATCCCTTACACTTAAACGATTGACATAGAGCTTTATACTCAGAGGTACAATCTCGTTGACGTATATTTTTCTTTTATCTGCGTTTAGTATCAAGGATATCCTATCTCCCAACCCCTCTGTGTCTATACTTCGAGGACCGTGGTCTTCTAAGCCCTTCTGTGTAGGATGACCTAACTTACCCGAAGGACTAGAAATTACCTCTATGGGTATAGGTTTGGAGGTAAAAGTCTTACCTTGAATCTGTATAGAAAAAGGACCTAAATTAAATATTCCAGTTTTTAAAGGAATTAAGGTGTATGTATGGGTTATGGAACTATTAATTACCCCATTTATTATAGAGACCCTTGTAGAAGGACCAAGATAACGTATATCAAAACCTTCTATCTTTTCTAACTGAGGTGCAGATATATTCTGTATACCATGAAAGGTCAAATTAAGCTGACAACTCTCACCCAGCGTTATTCTATTGCGGTCAACCGTCACTTCAAACTGGATACCGTTGGCATAACAGATCTGTGGAATATGTAGAAAAAGAGATATGAATCCTATAACCAAAACAAGATACCTGAATAGATTATCCTGTCTAAATACAAGATACTTTGACATCGCAATCTATCCTACCAATCCTTTGCTACTGGGCTCTCATAACCTGTAGTGCCTTTATAGTTATAATTTGGTATTGCCTCTTGTTCAGTGTAGCGTTCTAATATTGCCAATGCCTCTTCTTCTGTAAGTTGTTTGTCCTGACCTTCTGGCAAAGACTCCATCTCTTCTTGAGATTGACCTTCTGGCTTAGTTGATTCTTTTTGGGATTTTTCCTGCAAAGATTCCTCCTGAGTTGAACCAGGTTGTATCTGAATTTGCTGCTGTTCACCAGAAGAGGCCATCTGCTCTTGTTGTGACGGCGATTCTGATTGTCGACTTTCCTGACTTTCCTGCTTATCTTTATCTGTGCCGGATTCCTGTTGTTTTAATCTATCCAACAAAGTTTTCAGCTCCCTTTCTACAAACTCGTGATTGAAACGCGCATCGTTATTCTTAGGATCTAACTCTATTGCCCTCTTGTAATAATCCAAAGATTCCCGTAGAAGCGCTATGCTAGTTGATAGATCGGTATTCTCTTTAAGTTTACCCAGTTTATATCTACAGTTACCCAAATTGTATAGGGCATCTGCTTCTATGTTTTTATTATCGCTAGCCAATGCCTTCGTAAACGCATCTTGTGCCTTCTGATAATCCTGTTTTTTATAGAGTGCTGCACCTATGTTGAAATTAACGATATCTGAGTCAGGCATATCTAAGGAAGCCTCATTGTAGTGTTTAAGGGCCTCATCAAACTTCTTAGAACGATAAAAGAAGTTTCCCTGCTTTATACTTCTGCTTGCTGAGGTGCTGCAGTAACCCACACTCAACAGTGTAGCACCAAAAGCTACCACTACCAAAATTTCTAATAACCAAAATCTAAGCTTGGATTTTATCATTCTTACTTTCTCCCATAAGGAATTCTCCTATCAGAAACAAAAACGCCAAAAGCAAAGGGAGCTGGAAACGCTCCTCGTACTGTTTAGCCATTTTACTTTCTAATTCCCTTCTTTCCATCTCTGAAAGCCTCTGGTTGTAAATCAAATCCAATCCAAATTCCTTTGGGCCTGAGCGTACATAACTACCGCCTGTAGCTAAGGCTATTTTCTGTAGAACAGTCTCATCCAGACGTGTCTTGACCACTGCTCCGGTTTTATCCTTCAGAAAGATCTTATTGCCATTATCATCAGTTATGGGGATAAGCTCTCCCTCAGGGGTACCTATACCTATACAGAATATCCTTATCCCTTCCTCTTTGGCTAACTCTGCTGCTTTAAGAGGGTCTCCTTCATGGTCCTCTCCATCAGTGATAATAATCAAAACCTTATACTTCTTAAATCCTCCTTCATAACTCTCTATGGCTTGCCTTATCGCAGCGGTAATAGAAGTCCCTGGCTTGGGTATTGTATTTACATCTAAGGCCTTCACAGATAACAAGAAACCATCGTAATCCATAGTCAACGGACATTGCACAAACGCAGTGCCTGCAAAAGCAATCAAACCTATACGGTCTCCTTTGAGATGTCTAACAAAATCAACCAAGGCCAACTTTACGCGTTCCAAACGATTGGGCTTTATGTCTTCTGCCAACATGCTCTTAGAGACATCTACCGCTATCATTATATCTAAACCCTTGCGCTGTATCTTCTGCCATTTAAATCCCCATTGTGGACGCATTAAGGCAAAAATCATAAGACAAAAACTGAAGATAATCATAATTATTTTTAACCTGTGCTTACGTACATCGAAAGAAGAAATCAACACAACCAACAGGTTCTTATCGGCAAATCTCTCTAAGGCCTTTCTTCTTTTTATCTCAGACCATAAAAGAAATCCTATCAAAGCAAAAACTAACCAAAATAGATAAGCTGCTTGAATATACCCGAATCTCATATCATCTCTTAAGGTAGATTTCTTAAAATTGTATTACGTAACAGAATCTCTAACAATAAAATCATCATAGCCATAATTACAAATATTGAAAATAACTCTCGGTATTCCAGATATCCTTTTTCTTCAATCGGGCTCTTTTCCATATGATCTATCTCGTTATAGATTTCTTTTAATGACTTTGTATCTGTAGCGCGGAAATATCTTCCTTCTGTTTTGGAGGCGATACTAATCAATGTATCCTCATCAAGGTCTATCTTCGTCAATTGATATACGGTATTGCCAAAAAAATCTTTTACCGGATAAGGCGCCATACCTTTTGTGCCAGCACCGATGGTGTAAACCTTAATCCCCAAGGCTTTGGCTAAATCAGCTGCCAAGGAAGGAGAAATCTTACCTGCATTGTTAATCCCATCTGTAAGGAGGATTACAATCTTGGTCTTTGACCCGCTATCCTTTAGTCGATTTAAAGCTAAAGATAACCCTGAGCCAATGGCTGTTCCATCTTCTATCATCCCTATTTTAACGCGCTTCAGATTATTAAGCAACCAACCGTAATCTAAGGTAAGTGGACTTACATTATAGGCGCGACCAGCAAACACTACAAGGCCTATACGGTCATTCTTTCTTGCTCGAATAAAATCCTCCACCACATCTTTGACAACATCCAGACGATTTGCTCTTCTGCCGTGTAAAGTAAAATCCTCTGCCAACATACTGGTAGAGACATCTAAAACAAGAACGATATCTATGCCCTCGGTCTGAATCTTTGATTCTTCAATGGGCATACGGAATCTAACCAAAGCTAAAATAAGCAAAATAAGTACAACCAAACGTAGAACCCAAATGTACTGACTGCAGATTGTTTTAAAATTGGGATTGCCTACTTTTAAGAATGCCTCTGAAGAAAATTGAATCCTAGGAGTCTCTTTATATCGCAAAGAATAATAAATAACTGCCAATGAGATCGGTACTAAAAGTAAAGATATAGGATGCTGAATGACCATCATATATTTTAGGCCTTCTTATATCAAAGATTATCCTGAGGCTCAGTTAATTCCTTGGTCTCATCAATAAGTTTTTTAGCCAAAATCATACTCAAATCTGCTTCTGTTTGAGCTGGTTGATATTTAGCGAATTTTACTAAATCACTGGTGGAAAGAAAATCACGCAGAATATCTTTGTGCTTAACAGATAGGGTATCGTTTTGCTTGATCTTCACCAAAAATTCCTCTGTAGTCATCTCGGGGGCACGTATGTTAAATCTACTCTCAAGATAATGCCGTACAATATCTGAAAGTTCTGTATAGTAAGCCTTCAACTGCCCATTTTTTATGTAGTCCTTTTTCTCTAAGGCAGCTAGTGCTTTATAAGCTATTATATGAGCTGGTACAGGTGGTATCTGTTCAACCCTATTTTTCTTTTTAAAAAAGATAAATCCAAAAATTACGCCTAAGGTTACAATAAGCATTGATACCAAAACCACATAAAACCAAAATACTGTTTTAAAACTCTGTGGCCCTCTAATATCACGTATATCAGTTTGGTTGGGCTGAGCTTCCAAAATACTTTTGACCTTTACCTTCGGTTCATTTAATCTTAACTCCCGCCAATCTGCAGAACCTAAAGGACGATATTTGATTACCGGCGCTGGTATGGTATGTTCTCCGCTTGCGTAGGTATCCAAGAGATACCAACGCTTAATAATCTTTTTCCCTAAGAATTCCTTTTGTGATGTACCAAAGTCCCTGACTGCAAAAATAGATAAATCTTGGAGTAAAACCTGAGGTAATTCTACCTCCATATTCTTCCTCGTCTTTACTACTAAGCAATACCTAAACTTATCACCAATCAGGATAGAATCTTTATCCACTGTAGCATTTGCCTCTATGTCATGCTCTTTCAGGTCTTTTGTAAAGGCAGTAGCAGAGGTCAAAAGCGCAATTCCCAAAAGAATAAGAGCAACTTTACTTCCTGGCGGTATCATCTTTCCTTGAGACATCGAATATCTCTACTTCCTGTTCTTCTAAAGCCTTATTCAACAGTCCTTGAATAATCTCCTGTTGTTTCTTCATCTTATACTCGTACTCAACCTGTTGGCTCACCTCTGAAAATTCCTTTTGTCTTTTCTGTTTTTTATCCTGTATAAAGAAGATGTAGAACTTATCCTTTATCCTTA
This sequence comes from Candidatus Omnitrophota bacterium, assembly GCA_023818905.1. GTDB lineage: Bacteria > Omnitrophota > Gorgyraeia > Gygaellales > Profunditerraquicolaceae > JAMWDE01. The sequence continues at coordinate 5,950 of JAMWDE010000008.1, forward strand.
TAGGCTCAGTGATCTCTCCCTTCTCTTTAAGGAAGAGGGTCTTGATAACATCCTCTGCCTCTCCAATCCCTGCAATACTGGAGTCCGTCTCTCTAACCCAGGTTTCTTGAAATTTCTCTTGTTGGTTCTTTAATCTTTCCGTCATATCCTCCTTCCGGAACTCCTCTGTGAAGCTCAAAAAATTCAGCTTTATCTGGCTAGGCTCTAAATAATCATCCTTGTGGGCTTCGTAATATAACTTGACATCTTCTTGGCTGACCTTATCTAAGCCTTCCTGGATATGCTTAGCTAAAAACTGTTCAATCAAGAGCTGTTTTTTAAATTGCTCTAAGGCCAGACGCACATATTCCTTGTTATCTAAACCTAAGCGTTTTGCTTTTGTATAGAGGACCTCCCTCGCCACATAATCCCTGATAAATTCCCTCCTCTTCTGAGCGTCTTGTAAATCTTTTTTCATCCATTCCGGCATAATATTTATGGCCTGATCAATCTCTGCGTCGGTTATCTCCCTTTTGCCGATACGGGCAATTATGTTGGATTTTGTTTGCACCTCTTTAGATAAAGAGGTGCGCTCTTCTAATTCATAACGGGCCTGGGTAGTCAAACCTAAGCTCTCCAATGCCTCGATTATACTCTGATTCATCTGCAAGATAAATTCCGCCTTTGGTTCCAACATCTCTGCTTTATAAAAATTCTTTAATGCCTTATCGTATTTATATAGCTCCATATAGATGCCACCCAGTTTATAAAGAAGCTTGGCTTCTTCTTGTAAAGACAAAGGGGTTGAATTAATGTATTCCTCAAGCGCTTCAGCAGCCTGCTCTTTCAAGCCTTTACTTAAGAGTTTATTGGCAAAATCCAATTGAATCTTAGCATCTTTTAAATAACCACCTCTCTGCAAAAAATCTATCTGTTTAGATAATCTCAATACCAAAGCTATCAGAATTACTATGAACAAAATAATCACTATAAAAAAGAAGGAGTGTTTCATTTTACCGCAGCCTCCTTTCTCTCATACGGAAGAATCTAAATAACGTGTGATTATAAGGAATATTGCAATGGATGTCTACAGTATCTAGGCCTAAACGGTCAAATACCTTCTTGCGCCTATCCATTATCTTCAAGGCATTCTGACGGAATGCCTGACGTAGTCTGATATCTGAAGTATCTAAACTAAATATCTTTTGTGTCTCAGGGTCATAAAATTTTGCTATACCAATATCTGGCAGGTCTATCTCTTTAGGGTCAGTTATAGTAATACTTATCAAATCGTGTCTTTTACTTGCAATGGAAAGCGACCTTTCTAGACCTTCTGTATAAAAATCAGAGATGATAAAACTAACTGTGCTACGTCTGCATACTTTATTTAGATATTCTAAGGCCAAAGGTATATCTGTCTTTCTGCCCTGAGGACTACAGTACAACGCCTCCCTGACTATACGCAGAACATGACGTAGCCCTTTTTTAGGAGGGACAAATTTTTCTATCCTATCTGTAAAGATGAGTAGGCCTACCTTATCATTATTACGAATAGCAGAAAGGGCTAACACACAACATATCTCGGCAGCAATCTGTCTCTTTAATTTATTAACGGTCCCAAAGTAAAAAGAGCCTGATAGGTCTAACAGTAACATTACGGTAAGTTCTCTCTCCTCCACGAATTTCTTAACATAGGGATGTCCCATCCGCGCAGTCACATTCCAATCTATAAAACGGATCTCATCTCCTACCTGATATTCCCTTACCTCATCAAACTCTATACCCTTGCCTTTGAATACGCTCTGATATTGACCAGAGAATACATCGCTGACCATACGCGAAGTAACTATCTGAATCCTTCTTATCTGTTGTAGTACCTCTTTGGGTATCATCTCCTATGGAACCTCCACCTCATCAAGGATTCTTTTGATTATATCCTCTGAAGTCTTCTCCTCTGCCTCTGCTTCATAGCTTACGATAATCCTGTGTCTTAACACATCGGGGGCAATAGATTTCACGTCTTGAGGTGTTACATAGCCTCTACCTTGAATAAAGGCGTATGCCTTAGCAGCTAAGGTCAAATATATAGTTGCACGGGGAGAAGCGCCATACTGAATTAGGTTAACTAAATCGTTAAGCTTGTATTTATCGGGCTGCCTGGTAGCAAATACAATATCCAGAATATATCTCTCTATCTTCTCATCCATATAGATCTCATCAACTACCTTGCGGGCTCGCCTGATATCCTCAGGTCCAACTACACTAAAAACCTTTATCTCTTTATCCGTAAAACTCATCTCTTTAAGAATCCTATGCTCTTCTTCTTTAGAGGGATAGGTGATATTCGCCTTTAACATAAATCTATCCACCTGAGCTTCAGGTAAAGGATAGGTTCCTTCCTGTTCTATGGGATTCTGGGTTGCCATAACCAGAAATGGATCATCTAATTTAAAAGTATTTTCTCCAATGGTAACCTGTCTTTCCTGCATTGCCTCTAAAAGTGCACTCTGCACCTTAGCCGGTGCTCGGTTTATCTCATCAGCCAAAATGATATTAGCGAAGATTGGACCTTTTTTAGTAGTGAATGTTCCATCTTTGGGATTGTAAACTAATGTTCCAATAAGGTCAGCAGGAAGCAAATCCG
>JAMWDE010000008.1:8582-14000 GCA_023818905.1 Candidatus Omnitrophota bacterium
AGTAAACTGAATTCTTTGAAACTTGGTATTTATTGCTTGAGAGAGGGTTTTTACTGAAAGTGTCTTTGCCAAACCAGGAACACCTTCTACAAGGATATGACCATTGGCTAAGAGTCCGATTAAAAGACGGTCAATCAAATACCTCTGCCCCACAATCACCTTGTCTATTTCCTGTTTTAAGGTGATGACAAAACTACTCTCCTGTTTTACCTTCTCATTTATCGCACTGATGCCGGTGTAGTTCATAACTTACCCTCCTTTCAGCTCTAAGATCTTTTCTCTGATAACTGCGCTGATCTTCTTAACCGTTTCTTTATCTGCTAAATTATAAAGACCGTTTAGATAAAAACTTTTTCCAATTATAACGCAAACTTTAGAAAATTTCAAAAATTTACTATTCTGCATAATCTGATAAGCTCCATCTATATACAAAGGGATAATGGCAGATTTGGATCTGATTCCTAAATATACAGTGCCAGAAAGAAAAGGATTTAACTCTGAGGTCTTTGAGAGCCTTCCTTCAGGAAATACGCCAATAATCCCGCCTTGGCTCAATATCTCTATTGCTTTCTTAAGTGCTTCTTTATTATTGGTCTTTCCAGGCTCTACCTTCAGAAAGGGTATTCGTCTGGCAAGAAAACGAAATGGTCTAATTCTAAAGACCCAACCTGCAACCAACCAATGTATGATACGCCTTGTAGAACAGGTAATTATAAAAGGATCTAATAGACTGGAATGCTTCGCTACTAATATGGCAGGACCTTGCAAAGGGATATTCTGACTTCCTTTTATTTCTAATCTAAAAAATAATCTTAATATTACAAAAAATACACACCGACAGAGATGGTAGATACACTGGCCCATTGTTCATATTTCAGATTTATCCACCATAATAAAAAATTAAGTAACAGCAGTCTCTAATCTACCGCCCACATAGTATTTACCATAAAAATAATCCTTGGGGTCAAGGCCTTTTTCTAAAAGCTTCTGCTTCCTCTGTCTTCTCCTTAGTCGCTGCCTAAATTTAATCTGCAGTTTCTTCTTTGAACTCATACCTTATCCACCTCAAATAGTTCTTGCCCACAAAAACGGCATTTCTTCTCTTCTTTGGTATAGCCATCTACTATGAGACATCTACGACACCGGAAATTCCCTTCCGAATGTTTAAATACACTGTATTCCCTCTGTAGGAATGATATATCTGGTTTATGTTCCTGCATAACTAAATTACCTCTCACTACAAATAAAAAGGGGCGCTGTCTTAAGAATAAAAACAGCAACCCCTCATTTTTTTAATTATAATTAATATTCACCATGTGGAGATGGTGGCATCGGTGGTGTCTTTTCCTTCTCTGGGAGCTCACAAACCACTGCTTCTGTTGTGAGCATAAGCCCGGCAATGCTAGAAGCGTTCTGGATTGCTAACCTTACCACCTTTAGCGGGTCAATTATCCCTGTCTTAATTAAATCTGTATACTCTTGTTTCTCTGCATCAAAACCAAATGCACCCTTTTCCTCTTTTACCCTTTGGGCCACCACCACGCCTTCTACACCTGAGTTCTGCGCAATCTGTCTAATTGGTTCCTCTAACGCGCGTTTGACAATATTTGCGCCTATCTCTTCATCTCCTTCAAGTTTAAGTGTCTCTAATCGCGGAATGGTTCTTAGGAGCGCAACTCCGCCTCCAGCTACAATACCTTCTTCCACTGCTGCCCTTGTAGCATGAAGCGCATCTTCTACGCGAGCCTTCTTTTCCTTCATCTCGGTTTCTGTGGCAGCACCTACATTAATCACCGCCACTCCACCAGAAAGCTTCGCCAGGCGCTCCTGAAGTTTCTCGCGGTCATAATCAGAATCAGTCTTCTCTATCTCTTTCTTTATCTGCTCGATTCTACCTTTGATATCTGAAGTCTTACCAGCTCCTTCAATAATAGTAGTATTCTCTTTATCTATCTTAACTCTCTTGGCTCTGCCCAAATCAGAAATTTGAACATTCTCTAACTTTATTCCTAAATCTTCCATAATTGCCCTACCACCGGTGAGGACAGCAATATCCTCAAGCATCGCCTTCCTTCTATCTCCATAACCGGGGGCCTTTACTGCACAGACATTGAGTGTACCTCTAAGTTTATTGACTACCAAGGTCGCTAATGCCTCTCCTTCAACCTCCTCTGAGATGATCAACAACGGCCTTCCTTGCTGAGCGATCTTCTCTAACAAGGGAATAAGGTCTTTTACTGCTGAAATCTTTTTCTCATGTATTAGGATATATGGCTCTTCTAATATACATTCCATCCTTTCGGCATCGGTAACAAAATAGGGAGAAAGATAGCCTTGATCAAACTGCATACCTTCTACCAACTCTAAAGTGGTAGCCATAGACTTTGCCTCTTCCACAGTAACCACTCCATCCTTACCTACCTTCTCCATAGCATCTGCAAGTAGATTTCCAATATTCTTGTCGCCATTAGCCGCGATAGTAGCAATCTGGGCTGTCTCCTCCTTTTCCCTAACTGGCTTTGCCATACGTTTCAGCTCATCTACCACCACATCAACTGCCTTCTCAATGCCTCGTTTAAGAGCCATGGGGTTTGCACCGGCAGTGACATTCTTCATACCTTCTTTATAAATTATATATGCTAGTAGTGTGGCTGTAGTAGTGCCATCGCCTGCAGTATCGGAGGTCTTCTCAGCCACCTCTTTGACCATCTGGGCGCCCATATTCTCATATGGGTCATCTAACTCAATCTCCTTTGCTACTGTAACACCGTCTTTGGTGATGGTCGGTGAACCAAATTTTTTATCCAAAACTACATTACGACCTTTTGGTCCTAGAGTAACTACCACTGCTTTAGATAATTTTTCTACGCCCTTTAGTATCTTCTGTCGCGCTTCTTCTCCAAAAGTCAGTTGTTTTGCCATCTCTATCTCACCTCCTCAAAGTTAATCTGAAACGATAGCCAAGACATCTTCTTCTCTGATAATCAGATGCTCTTCGCCATCTAGTTTGATTTCTGTTCCTGAATACTTCCCATAAAGAATCCTATCTCCCACCTTTACCTCTAAGGGTTGAATCTTGCCATCTTCTAAGAGCTTACCCTTACCTACTGCCACTACTTTACCTTCCTGGGGTTTTTCTTTAGCAGTATCCGGCAAGATTATGCCTCCCTTAGTCTTCTCCTCTGCCTCCAAGGGTTTTACTAAGATCCTATCTCCTAATGGGGTAATCCGCATAGCTTCCTCCTTTCTGACGGTATCCTGTTGTTTAACTGTTGTATCTAATTTTTGGTTTTCTTTAGAGTCTTTATTAGAGTTTTTATTTTTTGATAAATTCTTCTTAGAAAATATTTGCTTTTGCTTTCTGAGACCTGTTTTACTTTTCTTCATCCTCTCTCATCACCTCCTTAAGAATCATCCATCCATTATCTTTTACTAATTCTAATCTGGCGTTCTACCAAGATAAGTGCTAATTTAAAAATAAAAAAATTATTTGCTGTGTATTTTCTTTTCTAGTCCTAAAACAAATCTCAGTCCTGGAATCTTCACTTTCTTTTCCTTAATTAGATACCAGATATGTTTTAACCGATCAAGGTCATTTTTGGAATAGAGACGCATCTTATCTTTTTTGCGTGCAGGAGAAACGATCCCTGCCTCATCAATCCTCTTGAGCGTCCAAATAGGGATCCCTAAAAGTCGCGAGACTACACTCGCAGGCATTATCGGCTCGTTTGATTTTATGTGGAATTCTTTATCGTTGCTAACCATTTTGTAGGGGTAATATATAACATAATTTCATATTTTTGTCAAGTACTTTTTTTAGACTTCTTTGTCCTAAAATAGAACAAAATTGTATGGATAAAATTTATACTGTAATTTGACTAAGGCCAAAGTCATCAAATCTACTATCTGTTATTAAGGTATTTTAAAAAGATTATTTACTTGATATGCAATATAAATAATTTATTATAATTGACGAGGTAGCGTGTGTATGATATAAACATTTTAATAATTAGATTTGTCTTAGCTAAAATACAGATGAAAATAAACTTAGCAAAATCCGCAGGGTTCTGTTTTGGAGTCAAAAGGGCGCTTAAGATAGCCAAGGAAATTGCCAAATCCCCTGAACAGATCTATATGTCAGGGGATATCGTGCACAACGAAAAAATAGTTAAAGAGTTGAGTAGATTAGGTATAAAGAGGATAAAACACCTTCCGAAAAAAACCAGAGGAATCTTTTTGGTACGTGCCCATGGCGAAGGCAAAAAGACTATAGAAAGAGCCCTGGCTTTGGGTTATAAGGTTGTAGATGCCACCTGTCCGATGGTGAAAGAAATTCACCGCATAGCAAAAACAGAGGAGGATAAAAAAAGACAGGTAATTGTAATCGGAGACAGAAATCACGATGAGGTGTTAGGTATCATCGGGCAACTCAGACAAGAAGCAATAGTTATTGACCCAAAAGAAAAATTTCTCAAAAAGATTAAAAGAATTAAGGATACGCCTTGTTCGGTAGTTGTGCAATCTACTCAAAATGCAGAAATCGTAGAAAGAATAAAAAGTCTCTTACATGCCTATATAAAAGACCTGAGATTTTTTAATACTATCTGTAATCCCACCAAAACAAAACAAGAAGAAATAAAAACCCTACCCAAAGAGAACGATCTGGTGATTGTAGTTGGTTCAAAAAAAAGTGCTAATACAAAAAGACTCTATGAGATTGCCAGTTCAATAAACAAAAGAACCTATTGGATAGAAAATGAAAATCAGATAAAACCATACTGGCTTAAAGAAATAGACTCTGTAGGCATTACCGCGGGTGCCTCAACTCCAGAAGAAACAATAAGAAACGTTGTATCTTGCTTAAAATCATTCGCCAAAAATAATCTTGAATCTTAACCTCTAATGGTTATTCTTAAAAATATATAAAGGTGTAAAAGGACAAAATAGTTTTTAAAATAAGAGTGCATCTTAAAGGAAAACTTCTTCTTATAGGAATTAGGAATTCGGATTAGAGAAAGTTAGACATAACGTGTATATTCTTAATTTTAGTATAATAAATCTATACACTTTTGTTTTGAACGAAGTCCTGAAGTGATTTTTATTTGGGATTTTGAGATACCAAAATAATTAGAGAGTACCTCTATCACTGCTCTATTTGCCCTCTGATTTTGAGGTGGTTCTTTTACCCAAACCTGGAATTGATTTTTAGATATCTTTTCTATTTTTTCTTGTCTCGCATTTGATTTTACCTTAACAAGGATCTTCATAGCCTTACCGGCAAAATTGACAAATCAGGTTGAACCTAAAGTGTAAACTTAATTTATAATTGTAAAACCTGAATTAACCGGGAAACAAGGGTGATTTTAAAAAAAGCATAAGATATTAAAAATAAGTAAATTAAGTAGCAAGGGCTGTCTC
>JAMWDE010000009.1 GCA_023818905.1 Candidatus Omnitrophota bacterium
TGAATCATCCCTTCAAAATCAGAATGAAGATTCTGAGATTTAATACGAGGAAGTAGAATCCTAATTCTTTCCCGAAAGTCTGATAGATGAGGGGAGGTGTACAAACCTACTTTGAAACCAGACTCTCTTAATATGTAGGCAACAAAAGCACAGGTAGAACCTTTTCCTTTGGTACCGGCTATATGAATGCACCTTAAGTCTTTCTGTGGGTTATCTATACTATCTAAAAATTTCTTGAATCTCTCTAATTTTAGCGATCTCTTATATGACCAACTCACAATCTTTTCATAATTGATAAATGATTCTAAATATTTAAGGGCCTGAAGGTAGGTCATCTATCTACGTTATTGGGTTACCAATGTTATTCGCGTTATATGGCCAAAACAAAATAACGCTATATTCCTATAACTCAATAACGTCAATGCCTGAAGTGCCGGATGCCAGTAATAGCCATAGAAATCCCGTGTCTATCGCAAGTATCTATAATCTCCTCATCGCATATAGAGCCTCCTGGCTGAATAATAGCTTTTATATCTGCCTTGGCAGCCTCTTGGATGGCATCCGGTTTAGGAAAGAAAGCATCTGAAGCCAAACAAGAATTTCGGCTCAGCTTACCTGCCTTTCTTTTGGCAATGATAACTGAATCTACACGAGACATCTGACCTGCGCCAATACCTACAGTTCTGGTGCCTTTGGCTAAAATAATGGCATTAGATTTTACGTGCTTTGCCACCTTCCAGGCAAAGATAAGCGACTCGAGTTGTCTCTTTGAAGGCTTCTTCTTGGTAACTATCTTAAGTCCTCTTTCATCCAGAGTCACGCTATCTTCCTCCTGGACCAAAAGTCCTCCATCCACCCTCTTAAAATCTAATCCATTATACCCCTGCATCAATGAAGGTAACTCTAGAAGTCTTAGATTCTTTTTCTCTTTCAGTATTTCCAACGCTTCTTTAGTAAACTCAGGACAGATGATGCACTCTAAAAAACCACTTTTGATAATCAATTTTGCTAATGCTGAATCTACCTTTCTATTTATACCTACAATACCACCAAATGCTGAGAGTCTATCGCAATTCCAGGCATCGCGGTAAGCCTTCAATGGATCTTTGGCTTCTGCTACACCGCAAGGATTATTGTGTTTTATAAACACTACTGCAGGCAAAGTAAATTCTCTTACAATATTTACTGCAGCATTTAAGTCCAATATATTGTTGAATGACAACTCCTTGCCTGACACCTGCTTCATTGCGCTTAAACCTTCCTGTCTGTCTGCATTACGATAGAAAGCCGCTTTCTGATGCGGATTCTCTCCGTAACGTAAATCCTGTACCTTGATAAAATTAAAACTTAATTCATCAGAAAACAAAAATTTTGACTCTGTCTTCTCAGAAGAAAAATAATTCTTTAGATAATTATAAATCATCGCATCGTAATGACTGGTCAATCTAAACACGTCTATTCCTAGCTGCCGCAACAACTCTTCTGAAAGGTATCCGTCATGCTTTTTCAATTCCTCAATTATCTGAGCGTAACGTTGGGGTTGACAAACTACCGCTACAGATTGGGCATTTTTGGCCGCAGAGCGCAGCATACTAGGCCCTCCGATATCTATATTTTCAATAATCTCCTCTATGCCTACGCCTTCTCTCTGAATGGTCTCCTCAAAGGGATAAAGATTCACTACCACCATATCAATGAGGCCGATGTTATGCTGTTTCAGTTGTTGCATATGTTGATTACTTGATCTTAAAGCCAACAGGCCTGCGTGTATTTTAGGATGCAATGTCTTCACTCTTCCGTCTAGCATCTCAGGAAATCCTGTATAATCTGAAACCTCTATAACCGGTATCTGATTCTGCCGTAACAGACTCGCAGTTCCGCCAGTAGAGATAATCTCTACACCTAAATTGTGTAACTCCTTAGCAAACTCTACAATCCCTGTCTTATCAGAGACGCTTATTAAAGCACGCCTGATTCTTACCATTGCATTGACTCCTTTCTTAAATATCTCCCGCTTTTATTAGGATTCCATCTGTTTATATTATCTGGTGGGTGGGGAAAATCTAATCTGAATTAAATCTCCATCTTTTACTACATAACCTTTGTCCTCTAATCTGAGTAGTCCTTTTGACCTCGCCTGATTGAGTCCTCCTGCCTTTATCAGGTCAGCATAACTTATTACTTCTGCCTTGATAAAACCCCTCCGGATGTCTGAATGGATATATCCTGCTGCCTCATGAACTGTGGTGCCAGCTTTTATTGACCAGGCGCGCAACTCTCTCTCATTAACAGTGAAAAAAGAAATCATTCCACAGTTAGTGTAAATACTACGGGCAATCTCTGGGATGGAAGGTAAATTTTCTCTGTTTACAATAAGTGTAGGTTTAAGAGTAACTAGATTAGCGTTTAAAAGAATGGCTCTTTCTTCCTCATCAAATGGTACCTCATTTAAAAATATCTCTTTCTCTAAAGCCTCCTTACAGCGCAAGAAGAGTTCACTATTCTTGTTGTTGCTGATATTAGACTCAACTACTTCTAAATCCCCAAGTATCAGGTCTAGTTTTGAATCTTTCTCGCAGATAATACCCAAGACCTCCTTCAGATGTGTTGAATCCATAAATTCCATCTGGATATCAGTAACCTTTGGAGTATGAAATATCTCTTTTAGTCTTTCTAATCGTTCATCGGGAATGGCTCTTTTACCCAAAGGAAAATCTAAGCCTAAAACCGCTATTTTCATATTTGAATTAGAGGGATCAAGCCTGTTCTTCGGTTTTCTTAGAGGCCTGGTATTGACTTATTATATTAGAGGCTATTTTATGGGGGACCTCTTCATAATGCGAAAATTTCATTATATAGGTACCCCTGCCACCGGTGAGAGAACGCAGGTCATTAGCGTAGGTAAACATCTCTGCTTGCGGAACCTGAGCTTTCACTACCTGCAACTTTCCTTTCATTTCCATGCCCATAATCCGACCTCGGCGAGAATTCAGGTCGCCAGATATCGCACCCAAATATTCCTCTGGAATAATTACCTCTACATCCATTATTGGCTCAAGTAGCACTGGTCCTGCTTCAAGCACTGCTTTTCTTAAGGCCATAGCCCCAGCTATCTGAAAAGCCAAATCAGACGAATCCACCTCATGATAAGAACCATCGTATAAAATAACTTTTATATCCACTATGGGATAACCGGCGATTGCTCCCTCTGACATTGCCTGCAAAACCCCTTTCTCTACCGCTGGGATATAGTTTTTGGGTATAGCGCCCCCAAAAATCTTATCCACAAATTCAAAACCCTTACCTCTCTCTAGCGGTTCCACCTCAATCCAGACATCGCCATATTGACCGCGTCCACCTGACTGACGTTTATATTTCCCTTGTACCTTGGCATTTTTGGAAATAGTCTCTTTATAGGAGACCTTAGGCGTACCTAACTCCACATCCACATTAAACCTCTTCTTCATCCTTGCCACCATCACTGCCAAATGCAGATCACCCAAGCCTGAGATGATTAACTCCTTGGTCTGTTGATCCCTGGTGACCTTAAATGTAGGGTCCTCATCAGCCAGTTTGCTAAGGCTGGCAGAAATCTTCTCTTCATCCTGACGGGACTTTGGCCTTACAGAGGCTGAAATTAGAGCCTCAGGAAATACAATGGGGTCAAATAATACTTGCTCTTTCTCATCAGAGAGTGAATCAGAGGTTTGCGTCTCTTTCAATTTAGCAATAGCTACAATATCTCCACAAGAAGCAACTTCAACTGGTCGCTGCTCTTTACCTTGAAGGATATAAATCTGGCCTATTCTCTCGCGGGTCTTTTTATTGACGTTATAAAATCCTGTGTTGGAGGTAAGTGTTCCGGAAAATACGCGCAACAAAGTAAGTTGCCCCACATAGGGGTCAGATATGGTCTTAAAGACAAAAGCGCAAAACGGGCCATCAGGTTTAAACTGAATCTCCTTTTTTCCCTCTGAGCCAGGTTGAGAAACTAAAATCTTTGTCCTTTCTAAAGGGTTAGGTAGATATTTTACAACCGCCTCTAATAACTCTGTCAGACCTTTATCCGTTAAACTAGAGCCAGTTAAAATCGGAAAGATCTTGCGTCTGATTACTGCCTGCTTTAATCCATTGCTTATCTCCTCAGGCGTAAGCGTGGCGCCTTCTAGGTATCTTTCTAAGAGCCTATCATCACTTTCTGCAATCGCCTCTATCAAATCTGCTCCAATAGGTGAACCTATTATGACAGCATTCTTAGACAACCTCTCTTTGATATCAGAAATTACCCTGTTAACATCTGCGTCTTCTTTATCCGTCTTGTTTACAAATACAATACAGGGCAGTCCTGCCTCTTCTAAAAATTGCCAGGCACGTTCTGTGCCAACCTCTATCCCTGAAGCCGCATCTACTACCAATATGGCGCTATCCACAGCCCTTAAACTTGCAATTACCTCGCCCAAAAAATCTGCATAGCCAGGTGTATCTACTATTTGGATCCTTACGCCCTTATAATCGCAATATAAGAAACTGGCATTTATAGAGCTCTTTCTTTCAATCTCATCGGAGCTATAATCGCTCACCGTGGTACCGTCTACCACTGAACCTTTACGTGTGGTCGCGCCGCAGATATACAATATCGCTTCTGACAGTGTGGTCTTTCCAGATTGGGCATGACCTAACAAAACAAGATTACGCTTGTTCATGAAATCCATAATTGCACTCCTTATTTTGATCGGAAGATAGATGATTAAGGATAGAAATTAAGTATAGCAATTATATAACACTAAATCAGAAGGGTCAAGAGATAAAATCATCTGTGTTGTTGCAAGATAAAATCATTACTCAAGGTAGGTATAGATTTTGCCTCTATAGTTACGTAAGACATACTTACCTTTTGCCTGTGAAAGAATATAGTTTGGCCCAACTGGAATCTTTCCACCTCCCCCCGGCGCATCCACTACATAGGTAGGCACAGCGTAACCTGTAGTATGACCACGTAATTTCTCCATAATATTTATTCCTACTGCCACCGGAGTCCTAAAATGCTGGGTGCCTCTTACCAAGTCACACTGATAGATGTAATAGGGTCTAACCCTTATCTTCAAAAGTTCATGCATAAGTTTTTTCATAATGTAAGGTCGGTCGTTAATTCCTCTTAAAAGTACGGTTTGACTACCCAGAGGAATCCCTGCATCCGCTAACATATCACAAGCCATCTTGCAGCGTTTGGTAATCTCTTTGGGATGATTAAAATGAATGCTCACCCAAATAGGAGAATATTTTTTAAGTACCTTTATCAACTCCTCAGTTACACGTTGTGGCAAGGTTACGGGTACTCTTGTGCCAATCCTTAAAAACTCCACATGCGGTATAGAACGGATCCTCTCTAAAATGGCATCTATCTCATTATCCTCTAATACAAATGGATCTCCACCCGAAATAAGTACATCGCGAATCTTACGGTTTGACTTTATGTATTCCACTGCAGCGTCAAAACGAGAAACATCGCCATTGGAATGAACCTCTCTGTCTCCTACAAGTCGGCGCCGAGTACAGTGTCGACAATACATTGCGCACTGCTCTGTAGCTAAAAGTAAGACCCTATCCGGATATCTATGCACAAGATGGGGTGCGGGAGAATCCCTATCCTCTGCACAAGGGTCAACCATCTCATGGGGCGAAATGACTGACTCGGCACTCACCGGAACTGCCTGGCGCCTCAGAGGGCAATCAGGATCCTCAGGGTCCATCAATGATACCCAGTAGGGAGTAATTGCCAACGATAATCTACCTTTTGCCTTTCTTATACCTTCCTCCTCATCAGGGGTTAACTTAATCACTTGCGCAAGCTCATCTTTAGTACAGATTCTATGTCTTATCTGCCAATGCCAGTCCTCCCAATCAAGCGGGTTGATGTCTTTATATAAGGTTATCTGTTGATAATCAGTATATCTTCTAATAGAACGGGACTGAGCTGTGGCTTCCTGTAGTGTTTTCTGATTATCAATATCTACTGTAGGATTCAACTTTACCTCCTCTTTTGACTACTAAATAATTTTTATGCAGTCAGAAAACCAAAATAATATCTTACGTTTATCTTACAACCTTCTATGATTGTACCTCTCCAGGGCACTGGTCAATATCGCCTCAATAAGCTCATCATAACGCATACCCACTGCATAAGCCATCATAGGGAAATTTGATTCTTTAGGATTGAGGCCTGGTAGAGGATTTATCTCTAAGACATAAGGCACGTTATCTTTACTTAATCTTATATCGGTACGCGAGATATCAAAGCAACCCAATGCCTGATGGGTTTTAAGGGCTACACTCTTTACCTGCATTTCTGTATCTTTATCAAGCCTGGCTGGACAATAAAAATCAGGAACTAAACCCAATTCGGCGTTACCCTGATACTCTTTCATCCGCCAAGAATAGAAATATTCACCGCTCTTCAAGCAGTTAGAGAAATCTATCTCTAATATGGGTAGAATCGTGGTTTTTCCGTTCTCTAAGATACCCACAGTTAGTTCTTTGCCATCAATAAACTCTTCAACCAATACCTCCTGTCTGTACATCTCCAGAAGCTCTCTAACTTTTTTAAATAGCGAGTCTTTATCTTTAACCACGTTGGAAGCACCTATACCTTTGGCAGAACCTTCGCGGTTAGGTTTTACTATTAGGGGGAATCTTAGATTGGGATTGAGTTCTTCCGTGGCTGTGGTGAAAACCTGAAAGGCAGGAGTGGGTATACCTTCGGCCTTGAGTATCTTTTTGGTAAATGCCTTATTAATGGCCAAGGCAAGAGAAAAGGTATTAGAACCTGTATAGGGAATACCAAGATAATCTAAAACGGCAGGGATCTCAGATTCGCGGAATTTAGTATTACAACCTTCTGCAATGTTAAAAACAATATCTAGGCGATTTTTGTTTTTCTTAAAATAAGAAATAGCGTCTTCTCTATTGATATCAACCGTATCTACTGTATGGCCTTTCTTCCTCAGCGCTGAAGCGATAGCATCTACGGTTTCTAAAGAATCAAATTCAGAAAAGTAATCTGGAGGTTTTGTTTCATCTTTCTCTTTCAAATTATAAGTAAGCGCAATCTCCACGCCTTGATCCCTCTTCCCCTAACTGATTCAACTAAGATTGTATCTCTTTAATGCACTATTTAGAATCTTACCTATTAACTGTTCATAAGATAAACCAATCTCTTTTGCCACTAATGGAAATACATCCTCTGTAGACAAGGAGGGTAGGGGATTTATCTCTAATACATAGATGTTACCTTTATCATCTACCCTAAAGTCGATTCTACCGAAATCCCGACACTCTACCGCCTGGTATGTCTTTAAGGCAAGTTCGGATATCTTTTGGTTTAACTCTCGGCCTATGCGTGCTGGGCATATATATTCTAACCTATCAGAAGTTATGTGCGCAAAGGTATAAAACTTATCCTCAAGTTTTAATTTTCCATCTATCTTTATCTGTACCACAGGCATCACCTCAGGTGGATCATTACCTATTACCACCACAGTAAATTCTTGCCCGCAGATAAACTCTTCTACCAAGGCGGGTTGTTTATAGGTGTTAATAACGTATTCTGCCTGCTTTTTTAACTGTTCTATATTCTCTACTCGCGAGTTCTCAGTTAGTCCTTTTGATGACCCCTCAAAACGCGGTTTGACAATCAAAGGAAACCTCAGGTGATCAGTATCTATCAAGTTGCTTGTATCCTTTATCTCTGTAAATCTCGGAGTAGGGATGCCAGAAGCAATGAAGATTTTCTTGGCCATAATCTTATCTAAGGTAAGGCCTAAGGTCAAGCCATCTGCCCCCACAAAGGGGATACCTGCCATCTCTAATATTATCGGAACCTGAGATTCTCTGTTTCTACCCCAGAGGCCCTCTGAGATGTTAAAGACAATATCCATCTTTATCTTATCTAACTGGTCTATGAGACGGGCTACGTTACCAATCCTTTTTACTGTAAAACCTTGATTTTCAATAGCAGAGGCAATAATATCTATAGTAGAAGGGTGGTCAAACTCGGCATTAGCATCTGGTGGGTCATCCTCTTTAAATCTGTATTCTGTCTTTAAATCATAGGTTAAACCGACAATTTTCATATTATGTGGAATCTATTTTGATAATTTTTTAACAGTTAAAGGCTTCTGCCACAGATTTTGTTTAATTATAACAGGCTTTGACTTAATTTAAAAAAATAAGGGCTCCTTGTTTTTTGAAGCCCTTATGAACTATTAACATCTTTTCAACTGAATTTATTTAACCTCCAAAATATTTTCGTTTTTATTTACAGTATTTTTTTATCATAATACACTGCATTTGTCAAGTATTTTTTATTTTTATCGTTTCTCGACGGAAAATCGTATAAATTTGCGATCTTTTAAAAAGTTCTACCTTATCAAATAAATCTTTACAAAGGTAACTCACTAATATGGGCTTGCCTTATTTTTCTTCTTTTTCTTAATGCTGACTTTATATAAATAAAATTCCTAAAGAATAATTTTATCTGGTGTGGCCTTAAGGTCAAAATATAACTCCAGACCATAATCTCATAAAATAATAAAAATGGGATATGTAATAAAAAACCTAAGAGAGACTCATTTTTAATAAGAACTATATACCGGTTCTTTAATAGATGTGCCTGCAGTTCTTCGTTAAGATATAATCTGGCATAAGGTTTACCTATGCCTTGAAGTTTTCTTGTTGAACCTCCCCGTAGATGATAGGCAATCGCCTCTGGTACATAATAACCCTTCCAACCTTTATGCTGTGCCCTCCAGGCAACATCCAAATCTTCATAGAAAAAACAGAAATCAGAATCAAAATAATTATCGCCTTCTTTTATTTCCTCTAACATAATTCTACGATAGAATGCAACTGCACCGTTTACCCCAAAGATGTATCCCTGCTTTTGAAACTGACCTTTATCTTTTATGCCGTATCCTCTCTCATAAGCAGTCCGCCAAGCGCTTAAAAACAAACCTATGGTATCTAAGGTAACTTTATCCCAACGCAGAACCTTACCACTTACCATACCTATCCTTGGCTCAATAGAAAAACCTCCCAATCCTTTCTCTATAAATTGACTATCCAGAATTACATCATCATTAAGACAGAGGACGAATTCAGTCTGAGTTAAGGATATGCCTATATTAAGGGAATTGCAATATGATAGGTTCTTGGGACTGGAATAAAGTTTGATGGAAGGATAATTCTTAAGAAGTGTCCTCCTGAGATTCTGACTAAGCGAATTATCCACCACAACAATCTCAAGCCTAGAGTAAGTCTGCTTATTCAGTGAATCCAAACAGGATTCCACATACTTTCCCAGTCTACAGGTAACTACAATTACACCAACTATGTTATTTGACGAATTCATCATTATACTTTAAAATTATATCATAATGCTTAGCATATTTCTAATCCTAATCTCTATACGTCCGTTCATCTCATCGGTTGCCTTTCCTTATGCAAACCACATATACACTATCCTGCTCTTTTCTTTTATAGCTTTCTATATCTTCAAAAAAGGCATGTCTTTAAAAGCAATCGGACATATAAAATATCCTCTGCTTTTATTTACAACATCTATCTTTATCTGTCTGATATTCTCACAAGATAGAATAACCAGCGCAAAAGAAATATACAAATATATAGGAGGAATCATACTACTTGTTTTTACTGCTTCCTTACCAACCTCAGAAAAGAACCGAGTTATCTCATATCTAGTAAATGTTGGGCTTATCATTAGTCTGCTAGCCATCTATCAATATACTTTTGGTTTCTCGCATCTTGTAAACTATACTGGAAAAAAGGAAATAACAGATTTATTTACCTTGGATTATATATCCAGAAGAAGACCTTTTTTGCCTTTTGTAACACCTAATCTCTTAGGTGGATATCTGGCAATGATTATTCCTTTGGGTTTGATTTATAAAAAGAAAATATGGATAGTTATCCCTATAGCTGTGGCACTGGTGCTTACTGCGTCATTGGGCGCACTTTTAAGCTTACTGGTTGGGTTGATATTGTATTTTTATTTAAAAGGTGGACTAAATCAAAAAAGTATTGTACCTATATTTGTGATACTAGCTATAATCTCTCTGGTGTTTATCTTTAGGTCATCCGCTCAAAAATACCATACTCAACCAATATTCTCTACACTGATGAGATTAAACTACTGGCAAGATAGTCTAAAAATAATTAAGAAGTATCCTCTGATAGGGGTAGGACTAGGAAATTTTAACCTCGCTAATAGCCGCTATGCCCACAATTCCTATCTACAACTTTGGGCAGAAATGGGAGTCTTAGGAATAATAGCCTTTTTATGGTTGGTTGTTGCAATTCTTAAATACAATCTTGAGAGGCTTAAAAATCACAACCGAACCACATACATCCCTCTCATAACATCAGTTGTTATCTTTTTAGTCCATAATCTTATAGATTTTAGCTTCTTTCTTGCTGAGATAAGTTTTGTCTGGTGGGTAGTTATGGGGTTGGGATTGGAGGATTCTTACAAAGATGCTTAGTGAGCCAACCCTGATGTTTTATATACCATATAACGGTTCTCTTCAGGCCATCTGTGAATCTGACCTTTGCCTGCCAACCCAGTTGTTTTCTAATCTTTGAACAATCTAAAGAATATCTGAAATCGTGGCCAGGTCTATCTTTAACATAATTTATGAGTTTTTTGTCTTTGCCCAATATATCTAAAATTATCCTCACCACTTCTAAATTAGACATTCTTTGGCCACTTCCTATATTATAAATTTCGCCCAAACCTCCTTTCTTTAGTACCAGAAGGACCGCCTTGATACAATCAGAAACATAAAGCCACTCTCTAATATTCTCTCCCGTGCCATAAATAGGAACGCTTGCATTCTTTAAGGCATAGGATATTGCCAAAGGAACCAACTTTTCTGGTTCCTGCCAAGGACCATAATTGTTGCAGGGTCTTACTATAATTGCAGGAAACCCATAAGTTCTAACATAAGCCATCACCAATAAATCTGCGGCTGCTTTAGAGGCAGCGTAGGGGTTACTTGGCTTCAAGGAGGATTCTTCACAAAAACTACCTCTTCTTATCTCTCCATAAACCTCATCAGTTGAAACCTGAATGAATTTTTTGATTTTATACCTGCGGGAAATGTCTAAAAGAATCTGTGTGCCTCTGAGATTAGTCTCTATAAAGATTGCAGGATTATATATACTCCTATCCACATGGGTCTCGGCAGCAAAGTTAATTACTGCCTGCGGTTTTTCAGTCAAAAATATCCTTATCATTTCTTTTTGATCACAAATATCGGATTTATAAAATCTAAATCTCCCGGATAACCCCTTTAACTTCTCCAGATCTCCGGCATAGGTCAATCTATCTACTACAACAATTTTGTATCCTTCTCTAAGTCCCTGCCTGACGAACTCACTTCCCATAAAACCAGCGCCACCGCTAACTAATACCTTATATATTCCTTCACACATTCTTCTAAGACCTCTCTTATATCTCTGAGTTTAAAGCCACTCTTTTCCAATTTTTTCGTAGATAAAATTAGATTAGTTCTTTTTAAATTTAGTCTTTTGGGATCTATAATCTCATATTGAAAATCAGGTACATACTTTCTATATACCTCTAAAAGCTCAGGATACCTTAAGACTCCCCTGTTAACTACATTGTAAATTCCTCTGGCATCAATCCTAATTAGATGCCTAAGCGCTTCCATAAAATCAGGAATATAGGTAACAGAATTAGGGATATCTATAACCCTTTTGTATTGAATGAGCTTAGTAAGTAGGTTTCTATAATGAGGTCGGTTATCTAAAGGCAATCTGGGCCTTACTATCAAAATATTGAACCTCTGGCATAAGACCTCCAGGGCCCTCTCGGCGTATATCTTTGCCCTACTGTAAAACAACTCAAAGAAATCAGGAATCTTTTCTTCGGGAATAGGTCTATCTCTGTGATAATCAAAATAATAAACACATCCGCTACTAATATGGACTAATTTAATATTATTTCGCAAGGCAACTTCGGTCAGTATTATTGGCAAAAAGGTGTTAGCCAGTAAAGTCTTATCTTTATTAAATTCGCATTCATCTACATTACTGCCAGTATGGCCTATACAGTTAATTACAATCCTAGGGTCAAATCTCTTGATCTCTTTTTGCATATCTCTAAATGAGTGTATTCTTTTATCTGAAATACTACATTTAAAAAATTCTTTTAGTCTATTTCCTATAAAACCTTTACCCAATATGAGTATTTCCCTGCGCATATTTTTTAAAATTTATTTAATATATCTAAAAATCCATAATCCATCAAATTCTTTTGCAGATTCTAATCTAAAGTTTCTATCCAACCATCCTTTAACAGAATTAGAATTTGGGTCTAATTTTCCACTTCTTGCCCAATCAGAAGAAATAACCCATAATCTTTTAAAATCCAAGGAACTCATTCTTTGTATAGAGATATTACGTTTGGATTCTCGTATAGGACGCTGCCATGTTGTATCAGGATACTTAGGGTCAAATAAATAAAGATAATCTGTTAATTTATTCTGACTATAGAAATTGATACTTGGTATAGTGGATACATTAGTAAAAGCGATTACATCCTGGTGCAAATCTACATTATCAAGTAGAAATCTAACTATCGGTCTAACTGGTTTTTTTATATATGTGCCTATATGATGGCTAAGTGGCTCAAATATAAAATCATTGAAGAATCTCCAAGCACAAATCAATAGTATTGAAATCAGAATCAAAAATAAAGGCACTCTTATTATCTTCTTTAGATTAATTAATCCATAAGACAAAATAAGATAATAGTACGGACTACATATAATCAAGCCCCTGTCCAAATAGATAGAAAAAAATAATCCGGAAAAACAAAAAGCAAAAATTATTGGTAAACAAAATAGAGATAAACATAAAATAAAAGATTGTCTTAATACACTTCGGCGCAAACCCAAAATACCAGATAGGAATAATACGCCTATTAAAATATCAAAGATAAAATACAAAACATTGGTACCATTGTAACCTAACATAAAGTTTTCCAGCGTAATAAAGAATGAATGAAGAGTGGGCTTAGGTACCCAAAAGCCTTGCCATACAAAATAAAATTTTTTTAAAAACACGGGAAGGAATGGTAAGAAGAAAAAAGGAATAAGCAGGATGTAGATTATCTCCTTAAAATTTAACTTGTATACTTTTAAATACAAAAGACATATGCATTGCGCAATAAAAAGTAAAATATAGAAATAATTGGTGTATATACTAACTACAGAACTCAGTACATAAAATAGCCATAATTTGTTTTTCTCTTCTCTGATAGCCCTAAATAAAAAATAAGAAGAGAGGGTTGCCCAAAATAACAACATACCATAATCGCGTGCTTCTTGAGCGTACCAAAGATGAAAGGGAGAAAGGCCAATAAAAATAGTTGCAACTATACCTATATTTTTGTTAAACAGTTCCTTACCTATCAAAAAAACTAATATAACTGTAGCTGTATTAAATAATACTGAAGGTAAACGTAAGCTAAATTCGGATATCCCAAAGATGTTTATCCA
>JAMWDE010000010.1 GCA_023818905.1 Candidatus Omnitrophota bacterium
AGCTCCTACCATCAGGATTTGACACCAAAAAAACGCATCTCTGTCTGTTTTTGATATCTGCCAAAAGAAATACGAATAACTCCAAAATGAAATAAAAAATAGAAAATAAGATAGGTAATATTTGGTAAACCTTTCTTATTTCTCAAGAAAACAAAGATTCCAAACGCGCTGAGAGTCAAACCATTTATTAAAGCGCTTATAGGGTAATACCACATAATAGAATTAACTATTTTTTATTAAACAGTACTGCATAATCTTGCTATGTTGAGGTATAATTTTTATATTTTTGGGTGAAATACCACTATCAATAAAAATTTTCTCGAACTCTGATTCTGTCCTGTAAATAAGATACCATTCGCCAATCCATTCCATCCATATCGAAGAAGTATTACTATATTTATCTCGAACATTTGAGATTATCATAATTCCATCCTGCTTAAGAAGCCTATTTAGGTTGTTTATTAACCTTACAGCTATCCTTTCATCTAAATAATCAAATAAGCCGCTTGAATAGATTAAATCGTATTTATATCCAATTTCATCTTTTATATCTTTTCTTAATGCTAACCGAATAGCATTTTTTTGGAAGAAATTCACATTATTAAGATTATTTAAAAGCTGCTTTGCATATTCAATAGCCCTAATATCGAAGTCATAGCAATCAAAAATAACATCAAAGAGAACCCCATCGCTATCTATTTCGAATAGTTCCCTAATTTCTCTACACGATCCACAACCTAAATCCATAACTCGCAGCTCTTCATTTCTTCGATTCTTTATAAAATCATAGATAATTTTCTTAAAATCTTCTTTTCTTTCACGCACAGCACAGGAAGCGGCTAATTGCTGAAACCACCTATCCCATAAACTATCAAAACCCTCTGTTCGTACTTGATTTAAGTAAATATCATCTATGATCTTGAAATCACCTGCGTATCCGAACGGTTTATCCACACACCATTTTACATATTCGCCATAAACAAAATACTGCCTATATCTTTTTTCGAATATTTTTTTAAATCTGTATACTTCTGATTCAAATTTTTCTATATTTGCTTTTTCAAAATCCATAATATCTTGATATATTCTGTCTACAGTTAAATTGAATATTCCTTGAAATTTAGGCGCATCAGCAGGATTTTTCGCTAAAATTTCCTGCAATTCTTTACTTAACTTCCGATAATTTTTTATTCTGGAAAATATATTTAAATTTAAAAAAGCCATCTACCCCAATATCTCCTTTACCTTACCCACCAGCTCTTCAATATCAAAAGGCTTATAGATGTAAGCGACTGGCTTTAGTAATTTGGCCTCTTTCTCTATCTTTTGATCAACATAACCGGTAATAAAAATAGCGGGTATTTTCTTCAGCTTCCTATTCTCTAAAATCTCATAGATACCCCTGATGGCTTCTACCCCATTTATTCCCGGCATCCGTATGTCTGCTATTATTAAATCAAAATCTTCTTCCTCAACCATAACTAATGCATCCTGACCTCTTTTGGCTACGAAGACTACAAAACCATTCTTCTCAAGTAGTTTCTTTAGAGACCTGATGATGAGTTCTTCATCATCTACCACTAAAATTTTCTTCGCCATTTTAACTCCTTTATACTATAGAGACTCTAAAAAGGTATGCCAGCAAAATTTTAGCCATCAAGACGCTAATCCCTAAGATACATCTCCTGCTGTTTTTAACTCTTTTATAAATTTTCTAGATTTATGATAAAGTAATAAAATCGCAATGAGATTAACTATGGGCAAAACCATAATGATTACCCATAAAAACGCAGGGGTTTTATCTCTATTGTTTGATTTTAATATCTTGCCTAACCTGTAAACATAAACCAACACCAAGATAAAAGAAAACAGCCTAATCAACTCAAATACCCTAAAAATATCTGTGTCTACCAGATGCGTCATACCGGTTGTATGTATAAAGAATATCAAATTAAAATAACCTAATAGTAATATAAAATAAGCCAACAATGATAGATTATAATTCCTATAATTTTTCTGTAACCTTTCTAATAAATCCAAGTTATTCTGCGCTGTCACCTTATATCTTGCCCCTATTCAATGAAACCCTTTTCGCCTCAGACAATATGTATACCGGCGATTATCATAGAGATAATATCATAGTATATATTATAACCTTCTTAGTTAAAAAATCCAAAAATATTCTAATTTATCTATATACTTTACGAGATACAAATATAGGATTAGTTACCAAATATACGTCTTTACCTGTAATCTCTATGCGATAATATGATTTATTCTGAACTATCTCTTCATCTAAATAAATAATCCTAAATGGTGTCTGTACAGTAAAGGTTTTAATTATATCACCATTTTTAATTATTTTTAATTCTATATCTTTTCTGTATTTCAAAAAATCTCCTCTGATCAGCAATAAAGTCCTTCCTTCTATATTTACACTATCGCCCATATAACCTTTAACTTGACCTGACTCATCAGAAATACAAAACTCCTCAAGTAGAAAATCTAAACTATCCTTTCCAGTTACTATATACATCTTGCCCTCTTTCATTGCCTTCAAGACAGCCTGTTTATTCTTCTCATAAACCAATATGACTGTCTGCATATTTTCCATTGAACGTTTAAGATCACCCCTCTCAAATCCCAATCCTCCTATTGCCCAAATCGGCTTACTGCGTAAACCTTGGCAATAAGCCCCAAGAATCATATCCCACATACCTCCCACACTGCCTATCTCTCTTGAGCCCTCTGGAAAAAAGTTAAAGCCTGTGTAGTCTTTAGTATCCAATAACAGTCTTGAGTGCTTCTGAGTCTCAAACATAATATTATCTAGTTCTCCAATGTTTTCTGCCTCAGGATGAGACCAAAACGTTAACCCCTCTAATCTATTAACATAATCTATGTAATTCTGATAAGGCAGAGGTAGGTCTTTAGGGCCAGAGTGATACTGATCAAATTTACTCCTAAAAAATGGCCAATTATTTATTGTAAACAGAATACCAACCAATGTAATTACCACACCAAAAATAAACCTACCCTTAGAACAAACCTTCCAATGCCAACGCCTTGGTGAGGTTGCATAGCAATATAAATTATTTTTGACAACCCTTAATCCTAAAATAAATGCCAGAATCGGCCACAACATATAAATACTAAACTTATCTCTTAATGCCTGCGTATTACCTACCACAGGAAGATTCTTATAATCCCCGTATTCTTTAAGACCTATTGCCAAGATATGTATATGCCAGTTACGCATACATAGAGGAGCAAGGTTCAATAAAGATTTCTTTCTCCCAGACAACAGTCTATAAGCAAGTTTATCTTTTTGATAAAGATAATTCGATATACAGGAAATAAAAGACCCCTGCCAATAGTAAAAGGGTGCTGATTCTACCCCCGGGATTAAAACCATATCTGAAAATTTATCCTGTAGAGATTCTATCTCTTTTAGGTAACGGTTTAGCCCATAGGTAAATACTGAATTTCTCTCTACCCTCTTTTTGACTATATTGCGTAGTGGCCAAAGCCCATACTCCCAACGCATAAGGTCTCTATCGGTAAATATAACCACAGATATACCTGTATCTTGGGCAGTCTGTGTTATCTGTGTCAAGGTGTATTCTCCATCACTAACAGTAGAATTTAGGTGAATTGCTGCTCTTAATTGTATCGGATTATCTTGGGCATTGAGTTTATGCGAAAGGAAGGTAAGAAATAAAAATATTAGGGGAAGGCTCTTTTTAGAAAAGGACATCTGCATTACAAATATCTATGCAGTCAACTGTATAATTTTAGTAAGCAGACACATCTCCAAATAATCCAGGTCAAATGGCTTGGTAATGTAATCGTAAGCCCCCGAAGCCATTGCCTCCTTAGCAATCTCCTCGTCTTTTAGGCCAGTTATCATAATCACCGCAGTGCGCTCATTAGTCTCTTTTATTTTCTTAAGAATATTTATCCCATCCATATCCGGCATCTTAATATCTAACAACACAATAGCGGGATTTTCGGCCTTGACCTTCTCTAATGCCTCTTTACCGCTTGTAGCAATGGTAGGCTGAAAATCCTTTTTGATTAAGAATCTCTCAAGCAATTCGCAAATCTTAGGGTCATCATCCACAACTAAAATCTTCTTCTCCATATTGCCTCCTCTGCGAATCTTATTATCCCTCTGCTATTGCAAGTTTAGACATTACTACTAATTCTAGGTACAGAAAGTCAAAAGGTTTTAATACATACCCGTAGGCACCTAATTCTATTGCTCTTCTAACCTTATCTTCGTCCTGCACGCCTGTAGCCATCACCACCCCAAGCCTTGGATTGATTTCTAACAGTCTAGTTAAGGTGGTTAAGCCATCCATACCAGGCATCTGGATATCCAACAAAACCACAGATACTTCCTGAGAGCGAACTATATCCAAAGCCTGCTGTCCATCTTGTGCCTCTATAGTTTTATAACCTTTACGCCTAAAGAATTCGCTTAATATTCTTCTGATACCTTCCTCATCATCCACGATTAGAATCGTTTTATCTTTACTCAAAGGGGCTTTATTAAATAAACGGTCTTTACCGCGGACAATCCTTCTAATCTGCGCTACTAATTGTAAGATATCCATATCTTTACTTAAAACCTCATTAGCACCAGCTTGCCTTGCCTCTATCTCAAGTTCAGGAGTCAAGGCGCCCGAATAGATTACTATCGGGATATCACTCCGATAATGTCTTATTCTTTTAAGTAGAGATATGCCTGATTCTCTCGAGGAAAGCCGAACATCCAAAAGTAAAAGGTCAAACGGCTCTTTAAAAATAATTTCTAACGTCTGCTCTGCAGATGGTACGCTCACAACCTCATATCCTGCATTAGTAAGACCTTTTCTGAGGAGTTCTCTAACATTAACCTCATCATCTACTATAAGAATCTTAGCCATAATTATTTCGTAAAATAAATTGAAATAGTTATAGGGCTACTGGTTAATAATGCATCCTCTTGTTTTATTTCTGTATGGCCATACTCCAGAATAGAAGCCCCTGTAGCTTGTATCTTGGCTTTTAATTTTTTAATCTCTGAGTTAGGTACAGATAAAACTATCATCTCATCAGACTTATAATCAATATCAACACTTATTTTCTCTAAGATTTCCAACAGATAAGATTTATTGTTTGATATGATGGGATCAATATGCCAATGAAGAGAATTTGTTTTATCATATTCAAAATAGATAGAAACACGCCTTTCTTTATCAGGAGGCGTAAAGACAGTACCTGTAAAATTGACAAGGCTACAATCTTTCTCACAGGTAAGCAATATCTTCTCAACAAGACCCTCAATATTTCTGCCGGATGAGTTAAAAACTATAATACCGTATTTTTGATAAATTGGGATAATGTTATTAGCAATAAGCATATCCAACAAATCCAGTCTGCCTTCGCGTTTCTGGCTATAGCGTAGATGCCAATGAAACGGTATATCCCTAAGATAAACCTTCTCAACTACATCAGAAGGCCTGAACGTCGGTAAGGTAGTTTTTGTCTCATCCGATATAATCTCCTCTTTATCAGCGTCCTCCTCTGCAATATGCATTTCTTCTTCAAAACTCCTGGACTCTTGCCATTCATCGGTTTTAGATACTATGTCCTGTGTATAAGAATAGTCTTGTTGAGGCATAGAATTATATGACTCCTTCTTAGATTTTAAAAATATCTGATTCTTTCTATAATAATCTGACATAAAAAATATTGCTAGAATTATAAATAATAATATTATAATAACGGCATCTAAACCGAATCTTATTCTTTCAATCCTTTGTTTTTGCTCTCTTAGTCTAAAAAGTATAGTGGGAATGATATCATCTGGAACCCTTACCTTGCCCAATTTCCATAGCTGATTTGACAAATTCCCAACTGAACGCACATAGTCTCTGCATTTCTGGCAACTATCAATATGCTCACAAAATTCCTTATATTCTTGCTCCGTAAGCAAATCATCTAAAAAGACTTGCAATTTATTCCTTATATCTGAACATTCCATAAACTTATCTTGTCTATATTTCTATATTATTTTTAAAAACGCCTCATTAATGCGAAATAAAAAACTTAAACTGGCGAGATGTAACTTAAAAACGTCTCAAAAGCTGATTTGAGATAACCCTAAACTCTATTTGACTTGGTAATAGAGCGCACAATGATAATATTACAAAATTTATCTTGTCTTAGAATTAAATATGTTCTCAATTTCCTTTCTAAGCAGAAGGCGCGCCTGGACTAATTTAGTCTTCACATCAACCTCAGATTTATGCATAATATTTGAGATTTTCTCATAACCAAGATTCATCTGGTCTCTGAGAAGCAAAATTACTTTGGTTTCAAAATCTAATTTACAAAAGGCCTCTAACACTATACGTAATGCTCCTTTATCTGCCTCACTAACTTGCAAAAAATCAAGTCCACCAAATTCAGGCATTATCTTTGTGATACGAGCTTTACTAATAGCAATGCTTATAAGTTTTGTAAGAAATGACTCATTTGGACTGAGATTCATCCCTATCGCTTCAACAAAACTATCCGCGCAGATATCGTAGGCCCAGTCTTGGTCTAAACCAACCAGATATAAAATGAAAGCAAATACCTTGTGGCCATATAGGTTAAATAACTCTTTTACCATTTTTTCGTTGTCAATATATCCCATGAACAAATATTTATTGAGTAATTCTTAACTTCCCTTTAACCTTACTAAGCAATACTGGCAAATCAACTGGCTTGGAGATAATATCATCTTCTCTAAAACCACTACTCTGTAAACGTTCAAGATATTTTTGCGCATCAATTGAACCTGTAAGTAGTAATATGGGAAACTTTTTGTTTAAACTCTCTTTTCTGCATATCACATCCATACCGTTTACCTTAGGCATTTTCATATCCAACACCATTAGGTCTATTTTAACATCTGACTCCAAAATCTTTATTGCCTCCTCACCACCAACCGCTCTTATTACTTCAAATCCATTCATCACCAAAAATTTCTCTAGGATATCAACTATCGCTTCCTCATCATCTACCACTAAGATTTTATACATTAGTCTCTTCTCCCTTTCTTACAGGCAAAAGTATGGTAGCCACTGTCCCTACGCCTGGTTGACTTTTAAATTTTATCTCTCCACTATGCGCCTTTATGATACCATAACACACAGAAAGACCTAAACCTGTACCTTTTTCTTTGGTGGTAAAAAATGGGTCAAAGATTTTAGCAAGGGTCTCTTTATCCATACCAGCTCCGGAATCCTTTATTTCTATCTTAATATACTCACCTTCCAAAGAGGTAACGATATCAATAATTCCTCCTTTGGGCATTGCCTCGCGACTGTTGTTTAGTAGGTTCATAAATACTTCCTCAAGCTGTCTTGCATCTGCTAGTACGAAAGGAAGTCCGCTACTTAGGTGCTTATTTATCACAACATCACTTAATCTAAATTGATGCTCCAGTAGGCTAACAACTAATTCTATACTCTGGTTAATATCTACAGGTTTTCTTTCTCCTTTACTTGGCTTGGAAAACAGCAACAATCTCTGAATAATACTTTTTGCGCGATTGCTTTCTTCATAGATACTCTTAAAACTTTTTCTTACCTCTTCACTTAAAGAGGTATCCATTAGAGAAAGTTGTGCATTGCCAGAAATAATCATCAAAGGATTGTTTACCTCGTGCGCCATATCAGCAACCAATTTTCCCAAAGAGGCTAACTTCTCAGATTGAATTAGTATTTCTTGAGCTTGCTTAAGCTCTTTCAGACTCATCTCAAGATGTTCTCTTATTCTATTATTATCATCTAACATGCTAGCGAGTATCTTACGTGACCTCATCTCTTCTTGCAAGGCCTGGTTTAATCTTTCTTCTGTTGCCTTCCTTTCAGCAATCTCTTTTTGTAAAATCCCTCTCTGGTTTAAAAAATCTATAATTAGACCTGACAAACTACCAAATTCGTCCTTGTGGTGCTTAATATGTTCTAAATATTTCACGTTTTCATTCTTTAACGCTAAAGATAACGCCCTCAGGGGAAATACTATCCAGTATAAAATGGCAATAACAATAATGATAAAGATAGCAATAATAAACCCAACGAATATAAAGTATATTCTCGTTAATGTTTTTACCAATAACGGAATAGTTCGTGACTGCATAGCAACCTCAAGATAAGCCACGGTCTTGTCATTCCAAGCACTTAACCTTCTTGAAAATTTTATAAGACTTTTATTGAGATCAGAGATACCTGGTAATTCTTCTTCTGGAAACACTATATTTATTTTGCCTAAAGTTATCCTGGCAATCTCTTCAATATACGTAGCATCCCATAACTTAGCAGCCAAAAAGTAGCCTTGCGGCTCAGTAAGTCTTTTCTCGTCGGTGGTAGGATGAATAGTTGCTCCTCTTATCTCAAGCAAGCTTTCAGGAGTACGCATAAAAAAGTGGCAGAAACGTTTTTTTCCTGAAAATATTGTATTTAAAATTTCTTTTGAAAAA
Source organism: Candidatus Omnitrophota bacterium (assembly GCA_023818905.1). Classification (GTDB taxonomy): domain Bacteria; phylum Omnitrophota; class Gorgyraeia; order Gygaellales; family Profunditerraquicolaceae; genus JAMWDE01. The sequence continues at coordinate 8,519 of JAMWDE010000010.1, forward strand.
GAGAGATCTATACATCCTTTTTCGCCAAGGTTACAGGTTGAATAAACACAAGAAAGACCAGGATCATATACCCAAACCATATCTATGCCGAAAGATTTACTACCCACCTTAATATTCTCTTCAGCCCAAGTTTTATCTTTGGTCCTGACAAAACTCACCATATCGTCCCAAAAGGTATAATCATCGACAAACATCTCAAGTAGTTTGGTCTTTAACTCTATAATTTTATCAAAGTTAGCAATCCTTTCTTTGGCTTGAATTTGAAATAGCTCAACCAAGGCTTCTTGGGTTAATTTTTTGTATGCGAGAATTGCTAAAGTAAAAATAATTAAAAGCGATAAAACTAAAAGGATGATCTTTGTATTTAATTTCATTTGTTAACCTTCCCTATGCAATATTTTTTGTTAATGTTCATATGCCTTAAGCTTCTCCTTAAGCCGCATAATCTCTTCTTTTAGTTCCAAAATCCTTTCTTCTCTGTCAATACTTGCTTTATAGAATATCTCCAATTCGCGTAGATAATTTTTTATCTCTTCTTCCTTATCTTTACGCTCAGTAATATCACGACTGATCCCAACGAGTCCAATAGGTTTACCTTTTTCATCGCGTAAAAAATTAACTGACAATTCACACCAAACAGGAGAACCGTCCTTACAGATATGCTCTAACTCTAATATTTGAAATCTACGTAAGTCTTTCTGCAGCAGCGACCCATCTTCAGTTATTGCCTCAGCTAAGGTTTTGACTGCCTCTAAAAAAGAGGACTTAGAAAGAATTTTCTCTGCGCTGGAATTTATCAACTCAGCAGGTTCATAGCCAAGCAGTCTTTTTACCGAGGGACTTATATAGGTAATCTCCAACTTTAGATTTGCAGTCCAAATTATATCCACGGTATTATCCGCAAGCAAGCGATAATACTCTAAATTCTGAAGATACTGTCTCTCTATTTCCTTGTATTTGGTTATATCCTGTCCTGAGCTAACAGTACCTACTATTTGGCCCTCCTTATCTTTTAATAAGGCATTATGCCACAACAAAACTTTCTCCTCCTTTGTTTTTGTAAGTATTGCGTTTTCCTTGTAAACAAACTTATCCTCTTGCTCGCTAAGCAAAGCATTAAAAACATCCTTTATTTCTCCTCTTATATTCTCTGGAATAAAATTGTCAAACCAATCCTTACCCAAAACCTCATCCTTGCTATAACCAAGTATTTCGCATCCATATCTGTTTATAAAGAAACTCTGCCTTTTTTATCCAAAACCACAATCAACACACCCGTAAGATCAAGATAATCCCTAAGTTGCTTATTCTCCTCTTCCAATCTGTGTAAGTCCATAGTCTCTCCTGTTTGGGCGGGTTTTTATATAACTAATTCTAAACATAGGGATCGCCTCTTACCAAAACCTTATGTCCTAGTTTGTCCTATTAGCATTATACCACTATTTTTATTATTGCATATTCTTTTATCTTTATATTACATGATCTTTATTTATAAGTAAAAGATGGATCTTTTCTTAAAGATTTACTCTTTTCCCAGTATCTTTACTTCTGGCTTGCAATTCTTCTTAAATTCTTCTGCATCTTTACTTGAACCCACGATACTGCCCCAATGCATAGGGATGACAAACTTTGGGTTTATAGCATCAGCTGCCTGGCATGCCTCTTTTGCATCCATAGTATAAGTTCCTCCTATCGGGAAAAGACAGATATCCGCCTTTATGTCTTTCATTTCGGGAATGTAATCAGTGTCCCCCGCATGGTAAATCCTGGTGTCATCTACATCTACAATATAACCTAAGTTATCCTCTGATTTGGGGTGAAAACTTTTCTTAATATTGTAGGCATAAACTGCTTCGACAGTGATGCCTCTAACCTGTAGTATCTCTTTTGGTTTTATGGTTTTAGCTGTAAGTGGTAATGCTCTAACCACAGATTTAGGCCCTATAATTACTGTATCGGATTTATAAATCTTTCTTACATCATCAGCAGAACAGTGGTCAAAATGCTGGTGGGTAATAAGAACAATATCTGCCTTGGGTAAACCTTGTTTTATCTGATAAGGGTCAATGTATACTTTTACAGTTAAGCCTTCAATAAAAAATGAGGCATGTCCTAACCAATGAATTTTATCTATCGCTATCATCATATCACCTCCTTTAAAGCTACCATCTAAATCCTTTACCCAACATAATTGCTGTTTCCTGTCTTGTCTTAATCAAACGCAGGAACCTCTGGCCCACTCCTCTAAAAGTATCCTGCGATAACTCCAATTCTATACCTATCTCTTTGTGTAACCTGTTTCTTAGATTAAATAACAACTTGCCTTGAGAATTGAGTCTTATCTCTGCTCCAAAATTTATGTCCTGGATCTTATGGCCTTGACGCTCCAATTCAAACACCAAACCACCAGCCTTTGTTATCCTCCATCTGCCAAAGAAAGTAATAATCTTCTTTGCCGAGCTGGACTTACGACTTAAACCTATGCCTAACTCATATCTTATATATTTTTCTCTAAATATTCCTAAACTCGTTTTAAAATCAAAAACTGAACCTGTGTTTTTACTTATAACGTAACTAATCCTTGTCCTATCCTGTATATCCCAATATCCGTGAAATACCAGGGTATGAATTATCTTACGTTTGCGTAAAAGGTCTTGCTTTACATATTTATATACAATCTGATAGTTTTTATCTATCTGCCATATTCCTTGGAATGTCAAGGTGTCAAATTGCTCCTTACCTCTATTTACCTTAAAGGTAATGCGGTTATGTGTATCTACCTGCCAGATACCAACTAACTCTAAGATGTATATGCAAGATTTATCTTGTGCAGTGCGACTGGCTACAGCAAATAAAAGTGAATTCTTTTCTACTCCCACAATTTCTCCTTGAAGAGTCAACTGATCGCCAAAGGTATGCCTCTGCCATTTATCCAGGATAAACCTTAGCTGGTGTTCTGAGTTTAATGACCAACTGCCTTTTAATTTCACCTGATGTGGTGCTTTGGTATGCCAAGGGATGGGTTCTTTAAGGTGGTATACTAAATCATTATGCCCTGATATTCTAAAATTTCCCTCTAAAACCTTTCTTATTCCTCGTATCCCTGAACCTTTAGCTATCAGTCTATTATGCGGGTCTAATTCATATCTGATCTTCTGCATCTAACTATCTATTTATTTTGGCCTTCCAAAGAACTCCTTTGTTAATCTAAATACTATGGGACTTAACATAAGTAAGGCAAATAAATTCGGAATAGCCATTAGGCCATTTAAGGTATCGGCCAATGACCAGATTGTTTCTAACTTGCCCAAAGAGCCGATGATAATTGGCGGTAACCAAAGGATACGATAGTAATCCCTTATCTTCGGTCCAAAAAGATATGCTGAACAGGTTTCACCGTAAAACTCCCAGGCAAGCATCGTATCGTAAGCAGTCAAAACCATACTAAAAACCACCAAAGCCGAACCTAAATTATTACCAAATACCCTACTAAAGGCAGACATGGTCAAGACTGCTCCGGTTTGGCCGCTGGTCCAGACACCAGTAACTAAAATAGCTAAACCTGTAGCGGAGCAGATAACAATTGTATCAATGAACACCTCAAATATGCCCCACATCCCCTGTCTTACCGGATGGTCAGTCTTGGCAGTAGCATGAGCAATAGGCGCAGAACCCAGACCTGCTTCATTACTAAATATTCCCCGCGCTATCCCCCAACGCAATGCTTGACTTGCGGTTACTCCGGCAAATCCTCCCACTGCTGCTACAGGTGTAAATGCAGATTTCAAAATTAAAAAAAGTATCTTGGGTAATAGAGAAATATTAAGAATTATAATTATTAAGGCACTAACAAAATATAAAATACACATAAAAGGCACAAAGATACTTGCCACCTGTGCAATGCGCTTGATTCCTCCTATAGTTACCAAGCCTACAGCAAAGATAAGCAGAATTCCTGTAATTACTCGTGATATCCCAAATCTTTCCAGACCAATCGCTACAGAATTTGCCTGGGTCATATTCCCTATACCAAAGGCAGCTAAGGCCCCAAATACAGCAAAAGCACTGGCTAAATATCTACATCTTTTGCCCATACCTCTACGAATATAAACCATAGGTCCGCCTAACATCGGATACTGAATCTGTCCACGCACCGACTTCTCTGCGCCACGAATCTGGCGGATGCGGTACCTGATACATAAAACCACCTCACTGAATTTTGTAGCCATACCTAAGATACCTGAAACCCACATCCAAAATATTGCGCCCGGACCACCCAGTGCTATAGCAGCAGCTACACCAGCGATATTGCCCACTCCTACAGTTCCTGCCAAGGCCACATTTAGGGCTTGAAAGGGCGTAATATCTCCCTGTAGACCGCGCTTTTTTCTCACCAAAGTCTCTCTAAAAACGAAAGGAAGTCTAACTATTTGCACAAAACGATTGCCAAAGGTCAAATAAATACCCACTCCTAAAATCGCCAAAATCAATACCGGTCCCCAGAGCAATCCATTTAATATAGAATTAATTTTAAGAATCAACTCAACCATACTTTATACCTTTCTCTGATTCTGCCTTCTGCTTAAACCTTAAGGCATCCTCAAACATATAGACGTTATTAAACATAACATAGGTATATATCTTGCTTTCGGTATTTATAAAATTTAAAAGCCAAATCAAGTCTTTATCTTTAAACTTATAATTATAACCGTTTATACCGTGGAGTCTGTAATATCTTATCTTGCCATAAGCTGGCTTATTCTTAAATGGGTCAACGCAGTGTATCAAGCCTAAATCCTGGCAAGTCCTCTTTATTATCTGGTTATGCCATTCATTACCTCTGGGCTCAAAAAAGAAAAGGTAATCCTTTCTTTTTATGGCCTTGAAAAATTTTTTCAT
>JAMWDE010000011.1 GCA_023818905.1 Candidatus Omnitrophota bacterium
TTTTTTGGACATCTTTCTATGAGATACCTTTCCTTTTGAATGATGGATAATCCCTTTTATACCTTCTTTTTTAACCTTTTGCCTTAAGCGGTAAATCTGTCTTATGCACAGACCCAAGATTAAGCTGGCATCCTTTACTCTTATCCTTCCTCTTAGACTCTCTTTGATTATCTCATAGCGTTCTTGCTCCTTCATTGTCAGGGTAATTAGTTCTTGCATAATACCACCTCCTTTTGGTCTAGAGGCGGTATTTTACATTAAGCTACCCTGACATTTCTACTTTGCAGAAAGGTGACATTATTATATTGCGGTAACAGCAAAAATAAACCACCAGATAACCCTAAATTGGTGCTAGATACGCTTTAAAAGGCTGACTAATTCAATCCTTTCTTAGACTGCCTCTATAGTAGAAGGTGGCTTGGAAGTTATATTGTAGGTTACACTAACCACCCCTTTAACTTCAGTGGTTATCTTTTTGGCTAATCTTTCTAAAATGGGGTAGGACAGCTTTGTTGGTTTTGCAGTCCTGGCATCTGTGCTATCCCAACACCTAATCTCAATCTGAAAACCGAATTGTCTTTTCCCATTTAAAATACCTGTCATTCTATCCTGATGCAAAATTGCCATATATTGGAAAGCGCCTGTATCTTTTAATTCCTCCTCTACAATTGCAGTTGCCTGCCTGACTATCTCTATCCTCTGAGGAGTCGCCTCTCCAATTACCCTAGCTGCCAAGGCTGGTCCGGGAAAAGGTATTCTATTGTATATAGATTCAGGTAGACCCAAGGCACAAGCAACCTTCCTCACTCCATCCTTTCGCAACTGAACAAGTGGCTCAATAATCTTATATCCAAATGCCTTATTAGGGTCTATACCCAACTGTTCAAAGACATTGTGTTGTCTTTTGATTCCCGCTACGGTCTCTTCTACGTCAGTAAGGATAGTGCCTTGCAAGAGATATCTTGCCTTGCTTTTCTTCACTAATTTAGCAAAAACATCCCTGTAAAAAGTCTGGGTTATGGCTTCTCTTTTTTTCTCAGGGTCGGTTATACCTTTTAAGGCTTTAAAGAATTTCTTCTGGGCATCCACAAGTTCTACCTTCACGCCTAATGATTTAAATGCCGAAATGATATTCTCTGGTTCGGATTTCCGCATCAAGCCATTTTGGATAAAATAGGTTTTAAGACTATTACCCAGTGCTCTGTGCCCCAACATGGTTACAGTAGAAGAATCCACCCCTCCTGAGAGGGCATTGATAGCAAGACCCTTGCCTACTATAGAGGAAATCTCTTTAATCTTCTCCTCTATAAAACGCTGCGGGTCCAAATCATTGGTTTTTATTTCCTTGATCTGCAGCATATTTTCTTCGCCTCCATTTTAAGACTCAATTTTGAGAAGATAATCTCTGTTTTACCAATTCGCTGACTATCTTACCATCAGCACTTACACCTGCCTTTGCCATAACCTCCTTCATTACCCTGCCCATATCAGCTAAGCCTTTAGCACCTAATGCAATTACAACCTCCTCAATTATCCTATTTATCTCCTCTAGACTCAACTGAGCAGGTAAATACGAATTCAGTATCTCTAATTCTTTTGTCTCTTTATCCACTAGGTCCTGACGATTACCCTTTTTGAAACTTTCAATAGAATCCTGACGCTGTTTTATCTGCTTTTTTATTACCGCCACAACCTCACTGTCATTCAAAGAATTCTTTTTCTTTTCTATTGCCAGATTCATCATCTCAGCACGCAGGAAACTCAAAACAGAACTCTTTAAAGTGTCTCTATCCTTCATTGCTTGCTTATAATCAGCTAAAATCTTTTCTTCTAACATAAGTTACCCCCTTTTGAGACAGGGCTAAAACAAAACGCATTCTTTAAATTTGAATAGTCTGTCATTCAAGTCTTTTAGCGTAAGTTTAGCAGTTCTATTTACTCCGAAGTCTTCTACGTTAAAAGAGGCAGCGATAGCACCGTAGACAACTGCCCTCTTTAGATCTATCTTATCCATCCTTCTCTTGCTTGCCAGATAGCCCATAAACCCACCAGCAAAGGTATCTCCAGCGCCTGTAGGGTCAACTATCTTCTCTGTAGGATAAGCAGGAATGGAAAAGATAAAATTATCACTATAAAACAGCACGCCATGTTGACCTCTCTTAATCAAAATCATCTTTGGCCCTAAGGAACGCAACCTCTTTGCTGCCTTAACAAGATGCAATTCTCCCGATAAAGCCCTGGCCTCCTCTTCATTGGCTACATAGATATCCACGTCTCTCAATAATCTCATCAGTACCTTGCGCTTGTGTTCTATCCAGTAATTCATACTATCCAAGGCTACCATTCTGGGTGAATACAGATGATTTAATAGATGCTGCTGAAGTTCCGGATCAATGTTGGCAAGAAATATATATTCCATCTTCTTCTGTTGCTCTGTAAGACACGGCCTGAATCCAGTCAGAACCCCTAATTCTGTATTTAGGGTATAAGCAACCTCCATATCCTCTTTATATTCACCCTGCCATTTAAAAGTCTTGCCTTCTGCCCTAATCAGAGAGGTCAATATAACGCCCTTTCTATTTAAAAAATCTATATACTGTTGAGGAAAATCTTTTCCCACTATTGCCACCAGATTCACTGGAACAAACAGGCGCGCTGACATGGCAAAGTGCACCGCAGAGCCACCCAGAATCTGTTTACGCAGGCCAAAAGGTGTCTTTACTGTATCCAGTGCAACTGTTCCTAATACCAGGGTACTCATCTTAAAAATAAAATAACAACCATTGCCAGAATAATACAGTAGTAACCGAAGTAATGAAGCCTTGTCTTATTTATTGCCTTGCTTAAAATATATAATGAAAGTATGCCACTCAGAAAACTGGTTATAAATCCAACTGCCAAGACCTCTGGCCTTATATTCCAAATAGTCTTTATCTTATCTACCTCCAGCAATCCTGCACCCAAAACCGCTGGTAGAGAGGCAACAAATGAGAATTGAAAACTAATCTTCTTTTCAATCCTCCTAAGTATAAGCGTAGAGATGGTGATGCCTGAGCGGGAAATACCTGGAACAATAGCAATTGCCTGAGTAACGCCTAAGATAAACGCATCCTTTATATCAGGCATCTGCCTTTGGCCATCTATAAAACGTCTGCTGAGGATAAGCATGACACCCGTAACAATCAGAGCTATACCCACAGTGGTCAATGAATTAAAAGACCTTTCTAAAAAATCCTTCAGCCCAAGACCAATAATTCCAGTAACCACAGTTACTATACCTATAAGAAATAAAAACTTTATCTTGCGTATCATCCTTAATATATCCCTAAAGAAAAAAACCAACAATGCCAGAGAGGTGCCTAAATGCAAAACCACAGTCAGGGCAAGCCTTTGCTGTCCAACTTCCAGCAGATGTTGCAAAATTACCAGATGCGCAGAACTAGAAACAGGCAAAAACTCAGTTAAACCCTGGACAATCCCTAAGATAATATACATGATCATTTATTATCTGTTCCTGGATAAAAAAGATTTTAGGTCTTCTGGGGTTTCCGAATACAAACGGATATACCTTTGGGTTATAGGATGAATAAATCCTAATTCTCTCGCATGTAAACATAGCCTTTTTGCCTTAAGTTTAAAATCGCGACGAAAGGCATACTTTGTCTCACCCAAGATAGGGTGACCTATATACTTAAAGTGTAGCCTTAGCTGATTGGTTCTACCTGTCAAAGGAATAGCTTCAATAATAGCAAAATTATCTCTTCTTTCAAGGACATTATATATAGTTAGGGCGTTTTTGCCTTGGATGGGATAATTTATCTTTCCTCTATCTGAGGTAGGACGGCCACGTATAAAAACAAGATACTTTTTCTTGACTTTCTTTTCTTTAAATAACCGCATCATCTTCTTTTGGATGGATTTTCCTTTGGCACAGATTATCAATCCAGAAGTCTCTCTGTTTAAACGATGACAGGGGTGCAGACGATAATTAACGCCTTTGATTTTTAGATAATCATTCAGAATACTGATTAAGGTGCGCTTCTCTTTTTTAGGAGAAGGAATGGTAAGCAAACCTGCAGGTTTATCCGCCACCAAAAGCCAATCATCCTCATAAATTATTCCGATATCATTTACTTTATATTTACAGTATTTATCCATTGGCAGAATTCACAATCTCTATCAGGTGCAGGTATAGGCTTTCTTAATACCTCAAGCGCCTCATAGAATACCTTCTGTACATGTTGGGGATCAGTTTTTAACTCAAAAGGAATAACATCAAATTCAACTGTATTTTTTCCAGCAAATATCTTGGGAACGTAATAGACCAAATAAGCTACTCTTTTAGTAGAAAAATGGTTACACTCTAATAGGAATGTATAGGCATCCATCTGAAACTGATGTGCAGGATGTGTACTTTCTGGTTTTGTGCCGCGTGTCTTATGGTCTAAGGCAGCATAAAAATTATCTCCCAGATCTAAGCACTCATCTAGATAGCCACCTAACTTGGCCTGAACCTGCCAGTCTACAAACTCCAACCAACCTTTATGAGGCAGATTACGCATTAGTTTTCCAGGAAGCTTACCTTGTAAAATTGGAGGTAACTTATCTGTATCGCGGAAGCTCTCAAAGTATCCTTTGATTACCCTATCTAAACCTGTAGTGATGGTTGCCACGGGTTTCTCAGGTCTTTTGATATTCTTGTTAATATAAAGCCAGAAACAGCGCGGACACTCTAAAAATAGATTAAGACTAGAAGGTGAAAGTTTAATCATTCCACTGGGCTGGTTATTCATTCTTTTATTTATATTATATCCGATTGGCTATCTGTCTCAAAAAGGTCATCTTTAAATGGACCATTATATCACCTTAAGTTAAGCATCCTATCTATTGCTTTTCTGGCATATCTACGGATATCATTTGATACCCTTACTTCATCTCTTAACTCCTCTAATGCCCAGAGGATTTTCTCCTGGGTAGTACGCTTCATATTTGGGCAAACCGCTGCTTCAGAGGCAGGATAAAACTCTTTGATGGGATTGTCTCTCTTAAGCCGATAGATAAGGCCAACTTCGGTTCCTACAATAAATTCCTTTGCCTGGCTTTCTTGGGCAAATCTACACATCTGACTAGTAGAACATACCACATCTGCCAGGTCAACTACTTGAGGCAGACATTCCGGATGTACCATAACTTGAGCAAAGGGATGAAATATTTTTTCTCTTTTTATATCCTCAGGGAAAATTCTGATATGGGTAGGACAGAATCCATTCCATTTTATTAATTTCTTTCCTGTTTTTTTCTCTACATAATCTGCCAAATATTTATCCGGCACAAATATTATCTCTTCTCTGTCTTTCAATACATCCACTACCTTAACTGCATTGGTAGAGGTGCAGCAGAAATCCAGTTCTGCCTTGACCTCTGCTGAGGTATTAACGTAACCCACCACCACTGCCCTGGGATGTCTACGTTTTAATTCCTTTAACTGTTGGGCAGTAAGCATATCCGCCATAGGGCAACCTGCATTCAGGTCAGGCATAATTACTTTCTTATCCGGACACAAGATAGAAGCAGTCTCAGCCATAAAATGTACTCCACAAAAGACAATCACTTCTGCCTCGGTCTTTGCTGCAATACGGCTTAACTCTAAGGAGTCTCCCTTAAAATCTGCTATATCCTGAACTTCGGGAAGTTGATAGTTGTGTGCTAAGATAATTGCTTTACGTTTCTTTTTTAACTCCTTTATCTTTTTTGGAAGGTCTTTCTGTATTAACATAATACCTTATCTATAACACCTCCTCCTACTACATTATCACCATTATAAAATACTGCAGACTGCCCCGGAGTTACAGCAAACTGTGGCCTTCTAAAACAAATTTTTAAATTATCCTTGAGAGGAAAAATCTCTGCTAAGGCCTCCTGGCAATTATACCTTATCTTAATTTTCAAAACAACCTTCCTTTTTATGGGCGAGGAAACAAAGTATGGTTCCTCCACCAGGAATTGCCGGGCATAGGCCTCTTCTCTTCTACCCAAAATCAAACAGTTCCTGGTGGTATCTATTCTTATAATGTATGCAGGATAGCCTAAGGCAATGCCTAACCCTTGACGCTGACCTACAGTATAAAGGGCAATACCATGGTGTTGACCTAAAAGATTTCCTTTAGTATCCAAAATAGGTCCTGGCTTTAGATACAACTCAACTTGCTTTCTGGATAATCTACGCATTAAAAAATTACGATAATCTTCATTCGCAAGAAAACATATCTCCTGACTACCTGACTTCTCTGCTACAGGTAGATGCGATCTTCTGGCAATGCTCCTTACCTGTTCCTTTGTATAATCACCCAAAGGAAAGAGTATGTGTCTAAGTTGCTGTTGACCTAAGCGGTACAAAAAGTATGATTGGTCTTTGTTTTTGTCCTTTGCCTTTTTCAATAAATAATTTTGAACTTTTAATTCTGAATTTTGAACTTTTGTAATCCTGGCATAATGACCGGTGGCTAAATAAGTTGCGCCTAAAGATAATGCTTTATTCAAGAGGATATTGAATTTTATACACTGGTTGCACCTCACGCAGGGATTGGGAGTTCTACCTTTTAGATACTCTTCAATAAAATATCTAATTACATAATCATTTAGATATCTACGCATATTCAGAACGTAATGTTTAATCCCTAATCTATCTGCCACTAAGCGCGCATCTTCTATCCCTCGGAATCCGCAACTAGAATGAACGCCTGTGCCTGAAGAATTAAAATCCATAGTCAGACCTATTACCTCCCAACCTTGACTTTTAAGTAAAGCTGCTGTTACCGAGGAATCCACTCCTCCACTCATCGCTACTGCTACTTTTGGTTTTCTTCTCATAGTTTATATTATATAAATAAACTATTATAACTAAAGAAAAAATATTACAATCTTATGGGTTTTGAAAGCGGTCTTTTGGATTTCTAACTACCATCTTAGCTGAAACCCAATCTCTAAGTATCTAGGAGGCTGAGGGATCCCTTCTATCTGTTGGTATTCTACATTTAGAAGATTCTTAAGATTAAAAAATACTCGAGTGAATTTATTTAGATGGCAAGAAAAATGGGCATCCAAAAGAAACCAGCCGTCCCTGGCTGGTTTCTTTTTATAACTCCAAACTAATGCCTGTGTGCCAAATGCTAAATCAATCTTAATTAAGGCATTGATTAGATGCTTGCTATAATTAGGACCGTACTTATATATCCACCCTAAGTCATTGAGCCGTTTATCTACATAGGTATAATTGAAATTTAAGGTCAAAGGTGACTTATGCCAATTAAGATAAGATTCTACTCCTTTTACCTCTGCTCCAGATATATTATCTACCTGCCATTTTGCCTGCTGAGGATTGTGTTTAAACCAATCTATCAATCCTCTTTCTTGTCTAAAGAATAAGATGACTCCTGTTTCACCCAGTTTATATTTACACTCATAACCCAACTGATAACTAACTGCCTTCTCTCTGTCAAGATTAGGGTTACCCTCTGTGGTGGGGTCGCGATAATAAAGCTCAGTAAAAGAAGGTATGCGCAGACTATTTGCTATGCTCAAATTAAAACTGCTTGTGTCTGAGATGTAGTAGACAGTACTAATAGAGCCGGTATATGAATCTTTGAAATCCTCAAAAAAATCCACCCTCTGTGCCAATGCCAAAGACAACCTCTCGGATAGCTCCTTTTCATAATCACACAAGGCAGATTGATAACCCCTCCTGTGCTTACCCAAATTGCTAGACTTGATATCCTCCTTACTGAACTCTACTCCCAAACCCAGTCTTCCTAAGTTGGATAATCCTTGCTTGAAGTACAGACGAGGAGTATACATATCTGTGCGATGGTGATTAATGTATTGACTGCGCCTGTGGGTCTTATCCAAAATAAATTTATCGTAGTGTCTGCGCCAAAGAAAAGCCGGTTTTAACACTAAGGTATCTTTATCTATATTTAGACCTGTGTTCAAAAGATAGGTCTTGGTCCATTCCTGTGAGAGGAATCCTCTATAAGGGGTATAAAAGTCGTAAGCTCCGAATGCCTTCTGCTGGTATCCGAAAAATGTGTCTAAATTTGTTTCGCCTCTATCCCAAGAAAAGGCAAGCGTGCTATTAATCTTTCTAAAATCTGTATCCTCATAGAAACCATCTGACTGCTGTCTCTCTAATGAGAAACGAAAACCTAACTCTTCTATTTTATTGCTAAAACTCATCTGGGTATTATGGGTTTGAAATGAACCTAAGCTATATTCTAAAACTGCTTCTTCCTCTTGGGGTCTCTTGGAAATAATCTGGATTGCACCAGCAATGGTAGTTGGGCCACAATAGGCCGAAGGAAACTGAGGAGCCACACCGATAGACTCTATATCGTATTTAGTCAAAGGGATATCTGAGTTGTGATGACTGGTCTGCGGGTCATTGATGCGCATACCCTCAAAAAGCACTCCTACACCGCTAAAACTACTTGCCCGCAAACAAAAATCTGTCTGTATACCTCCTATGGGAGAACGGCTCTGTAAGTCTAAAGGCAGGCCCTCTAATCTTTCTACAAGGGAATCAAAGGATATGTCTTTAGCTAAATCTTGTCTTATACAGTAAACCTTAAAGAATTTATGAACACCCTTTTTGACAACGATGGGTTCTAAATTACAGGTGGAATCCATCAGCTCCTGACAGGATATAGTCTCAAAAGAAAAAAATATTGCAATAACAACTACTGCGATGCCCCTGTAGATAGTAAGCATAGTGCTATAATAACATAAGGGGCAATAATTGTCAACTTAATATTAATTTTAAGTTGACATTTTATCTTAGATGTATAATATCACCCGCCAGTACCTTTTCTATCAGGCCTGAATCCTTTCTTAAAAGCAATCCGCCGTCAACATCTATATCAACTGCCTGCCCTTCTAAGTGCATCTTCTGGGAGATTATCTTTACCCTTTTACCTAAGGTGAGACTGAACTGACGCCACCTCTTTATTATAGGGTAACTACCCTGTTTCTGGAAGACGAGATAGTTTGTCTCAAGGCGACGCAATAATTCTTGAAGTACTGTTATGCGATTTACATGCTGATGGATTTGCTCTTTAATTGAGGTAGCTGATTCTGGTAAACTTTTCTTATCGTTATTGATATTCAGTCCTATACCTATAATTACAAAGTTAATCCTATCTGCCTCTGCGTTCAATTCAGTTAGTATCCCCCCTAATTTTTTATTACGAATCATTATATCATTTGGCCACTTTATCATTGGCTCTAAGTCAAGTTTATCCTTTATTGCTTCACATATACTTACTGCGGATAAGAGTGTAAGCATTGCTATACAATTGGGTTGCATCTTGGGCCTTAAAATCAAAGATAGATATATGCCCTTATACTTGGGAGAAAGCCAGAATCTACCTAATCTGCCCCTCCCTTTGGTTTGTGTCTCTGCTAATACCAATGTGCCCTCTAACAGGCCTTGCATACCTAATTGGGCAGCGATATCCATAGTGGATGATACACTCTCAAAATAATAGATTCTCTTTCCCATAACTTTGGTATTGAGCTGATAATTCACCTCAAATGGGAATAGTCTATCTGGAGAGGATATAAACTTATAACCCAAATGTGGCACTGCCACAATATCGTATCCCAACCCTTTCAATTCATGAATGTGTTTCCATAGTGCCTGTCTGGTTATCTTAAGCCTATCACTCAACTCTTCGCCAGAAATGTAGCTTGATGTCTTCTTAAGTGTCTCTAATATTTTCTCCAACATACCCTAAAAGCTTTTCCTTTTTAAGACCTCATTTAAACTACCGCTACGGTACCCTTGTAAATCCAGGGTTACATAACAGTATCCCAATCTTTTCAATCTTTTCACCAATACATCTGCTCTCTTTATAATTAGTGGTATCTTTGCCCTAGGAACTTCTATGCGACAGAGATCATTATAGTGCCTCACCCTCACCTGATTGAATCCCATTTTTTTTAAAACTCTCTCTGCCTGGTTGATTTTTTTTAATGTAGTCTTTGATATGGGTAGACCGTAAGGAACACGGGAAGCCAGACAAACAGAAGGAGGTTTATTCCAAGTAGGAAGCCCTAATTTTTTACTCCAGAACCTTATACCATCTTTAGAAAACCTCACCTCTTGTAAAGGTGAACGAATCCCCAATTCTTTTCTTGCCTTATTGCCAGGCCGAAAATCTTTCTCATCCGAAAGATTAGTTGCATCAAGTACGTACCTTATCTTGTTCTCTCTGGCAATCTCTTTTAGGCGGCTAAATAGCTCTCTTTTACAAAAATAACACCGTTCAATAGAATTGGAGATAAAGCGTCTATCTTTCAACTCTTGCGTTTTTATTATCTTGTGTCTCACCTTTAAAATGTGGGCCATCCTCTTAGCAAAAACTAATTCTTCGTGTGGATAGGTCGCTGAATCTGCAGTAACTGCCAAAACATTATCTCTTAAAACCTCTTTTGCCACTCTAAGTAAAAATGTGCTATCTAGCCCCCCAGAGTAAGCCACCAATGCAGAATTCATACCCTTTAATATCTTTTTAAGTTTTTCTAACTTATTCATTGCTGGATTTTATCTTTAGAAGTGAACTTCCATTGCGCGGGTAGGACATACCTTTACGCATAGCTCGCAGGCGATACATTTATGGTCATAAAAATGGACTCTGCGCGTGAGAGGGTCAACTACCAAAGCACCAGTAGGACAGATTGGAACACATACACCGCAATCCGTGCATTTTGCTTCATTGCGGATTACATCTTGGCTTAGGGGTTGAATCCTTACCCCACAGGATTCCAGGTATTCAATCCCCTTATTAAAATCATTCTCTTCTCCACTCAATTCCAAAATCATAAGGCCCTCTTCTTGAGGCGTAACGTATGCCTTTAGGATATTGAACTGAAGATTGTAATCTTTAACCAATCTATAAACAATGGGTTGGTCTACTAATCGATGAGGAAAATGTAGCACTATCCTTTTAGAAGTCATATCTACTCCTGCTACAAAACAATCATTGGCCTTATATCTATAGTATTATCTGCCTTTCCTTTAAGGATTTAAAGGTGTAACCCGAATCTGGGCCAGGCAAATACGCTACTGGTTCGGTCAATAAAAACTCACCCTTCTTAATCCAGATTTTTAATATTTCGGCTATCTGGCGCGCCTTGGTGTAACTAGAAAGATTACCCGTAGGTACCTCTTTGTTTTGGATAATAATCTTACCAGATTTTAACTGCGCATAGTTTACTTCGCCTAAGGTCCCAGGTAGCATCTGAGGATAGGCCTGGCTATAATCCACAATCTGGGTGTATATCTCTTCGTCTCTAACAGCAACGTACCTCATTATCTCCTCGTCTAATATAGGTATGGGAATGCCAATACCTACAATAAGACTTGCCCCATAACCCAACATACTGGTTCCCACCAGCCATTCTGGGCTCATTTGTTTTAAGTCGCCAATTACCGCCAAAGTCCCTGCAGGAGCTTTTGGTATACCCTTATCTGTGCGTGCAACATTTGGATTATGCTGGGTTCCCTGCCAGGCAATATAACCTATACCTCCACCTAAGAATATCTTCGTACCAATGCCTATGGTTTTATAGTAAGGGTCCTTCAGTAAAGGAGAAAGTTGACCTGCAGAACAGTAATTGGCATTTCCTAATCTGGGTTTTAAAACCCCCATATAGGTATAAATAATTTTATCTGAAAGATTGACCGCTACATTGTAATTCTGATAGCAGTTACGCATATTAAATAGTACTGCCTCATTCAAATCTTTGATATTGATATAGGTCTCCAATCTCTTACGTGGATAACAATCTGTTCCATAGGCAACTGCCTCTAAGCGGATATCTTTTCCTGCTACTAACTCCTGAATTACGTGTCCACCGCCATATCTGAATTCTCCAGGATAGGCCTTGTTGCGCGGGTCATCATCAGGTAAGCTAGCTGCGCCCAGGCATATATCCACAGCAGCGAAACCAACATAGGCAACTACATCGTTAAGCTTGCAGATACCTCCGCCTAATTTTATCCGCGGCTTTGAATGACCAATATTTAAGTATATACCAGAGGAGCACATCGGACCAAACGTACCCGTAGTAACCACATCTACCTCTTGAGCTGCCTTTTTAGCTCCTTTTTTTTCTGCTATATCTATAACCTCTTCAGCAGTAACTACCACTACCTGTCCTTTCTTAATCTTCTCGTTTATCTCTTTTATCGTCTTCATTGCTCTTGTATCCTCAAATATATTTTCAGTATATCAAACTAAACAGCGATAACCTCTTTTAACTCTGGAATCTCCTGTTTTAATATCCTCTCAATGCCCATCTTTAAAGTCATCTGGCTCATTGGGCATCCTCCACAGGCGCCAGTAAGTTTTACTTTTACTGTCCCTTCATCAGTAACCTCAACCAGCTCTAAATTGCCTCCCTCAGCCATCAACATCGGCCTGATCTTCTCTATAGCTTTTTCTACCCTCTCTCTCATCTAAGCTCCTTTTTGTAATTTTGTATAAGTATAATTATATCACACCCCTTGCCTTCCTGCTAACCTTTGTTGCAGGAAGTAACGAAACTCCTGTGGGTATTCTATCTTCGCCTTAC